>JAGQUL010000079.1:0-16485 GCA_020438525.1 Thermoleophilia bacterium
GCCGGCGACCTTCCCCGCGGCGTGCAGCACCTCGGCGGCTGCGGGGTCGGGGCCGAGCGAGCCGAGCAGGCCCTGCTGGCCGCTCGAGGTGTCGTCGCCCGGAGCGAGCAGCGCGATGCCGGCAGCGATCGCCGCGACCCCCGCGACGAGCACGGGGCTCAGCAGTCGCCGGCGGCGGGGCCGCGCGGTTCGGCGCGACGAGGCCGCCGAGCGACTCGGTGCAATCGCCTGGTCGGCGCCCGCCGCGACCTTGGCGGCGATCCGCTCGCGGATCGCGTCGTCGGTGACCGGCAGTGCATCGCGGATGCGATCGCCGGCCGGATCGGTGCTGAGGGTGTAGTCGGAATCGTGCATGGGAGGCTCCATCAGGCGTCGTGGGAGGGCGTCGGGTACAGGTCGTGTTCGAGCAGGTCGGCGAGGCGTCGACGTGCCCGGTGCAGGCGAACCTTCGCCGCGGTCGTGCTGCAGCCGATCGCCACGGCGAGCTCGGCCGGAGCAAGCTCGCCCGCGGCCTGGGTGACGAGCACGAGGCGGTCGGAATCGGAGAGTCGCGCCAGCGCCGCATGCACGATCAGTGCATCGGCGCGGGCGATCACGCCGTCGGCATGGTCGTCGTGCATCGCTGCGCGTCGGTCGCTGCGCCGAACGCGTTCCAGCGTCGCGGCGACACGTCGGTCGGTGCGCCAGCGGCGGCGGACCTGGTTCACGGCGATCCCGAGCAGCCAGGCCTGCACGCTTCCGCGACCAGGATCGAAGCTCGATCCCGAAGCGAACGCGGCCAGGAAGGTCTCCGCAACCGCGTCCTCGGCATCGGCAGGCTGCAGCTGCGACGCACACACGCGGTAGACCGCATCAACGTGGGTTCGCCACAGGCGCTCCTGGGCCGGAACGTCGCCATCGGCGGCGGCGCGAACGAGCGATTCGTCGTCGCTCCACTCGAGCCGTGGGTGTGGTGGGCCTGACAGCCGTGTCATCTGGATCGTCATGCCCCGTATTGCCGACCCGCGATCGGCCGGTTACCGGCCGGCCACGCGTTGGCCGCTCCTGCATCCGCGCGTCGCCACGCAGCTGCGTCACGATGCCGGTGCGATCACCTCGAACGACACCGGCGCAAGGTACTGGCCGGCAGGCTGGCTCGACGGCGCACGGAACGCGAACTTGAGCGACGCGGTCGCATCCACCGGATCCGGTTCGAAGGCGGCGGTGGAGGCGATCTTCGTCGGCGTGGTCGGAATGGCGTTCCACCAGGGATCGTCGGTAGTCGTACATGCCGCGTCGACCACCCAGGTCGCCGCCGCACCGCCCGACACGCCGGACATGCACGCGCCGAAGAAACCGTCGTTCGGCGCGACCGTGTCCCAGTCGGTGGTCGAATCTACGTAGTCCGGGACCGTTACGGTCGACAGGCGTGCGGTGAAGAAATCACCATCACGCACGCCACCCACGGCGAGGGTTCCGTCGGTGTGGAGGACCAGGTCGTTCGCCCACGTGCTCGTCCCGATCGCGAACGTCGCGATGCCCGCCGTGCCGAAGTCCGGATCGAGGGTTCCGTCCGGTCGATAGCGGGCGAAGACCATGTCGTTCGCCCCGCCGGAAGCAAGTCGGCCGGCGACGACGACGTTCCCGTCGGGCTGGACGATGGCGCCGTACAGCTCGTCGATGTCAGTCGACACCCCGATCGGCGTGTACACCATGCCGTCGCCCGAGAAACCGTTGTCCATCGTGCCGTCGACGAGCACGTGGGCGACAGCGATGCTTCGACCGCCTCCGACGTCGTTGCCGCCGACGATGTACAGCGAGTCGTCGGGTGCGACAGCGCCGTCGAACGGGTTGGCGCTCGGGTTCGGGAAGACCATGTCGCGCTTGCCGCCCGTGCCGAACGACGTGTCGACCGCGCCGTCGGCGGTGAACCTCGCGACGGTCATCGAGCTGTTGGACCACTCGCCGAAGACGATGATCTTGCCCGACGACTGCGTCGACATGCCGCGAACCTCCTCGTTGGAGTCGGCGACGAGCCAGTTGACCGTCGTCACACCCGCGGTGCCGAAGGTCGGATCGAGCGCGCCGGAGCTCGTGATGCCCATGACCATCGCGAGGGAGTCGACGAGCCGATCCACGGTTCCGGAGACGACGATGCGCCCGCTCGGCTGCACGAGGATCGATTCCGGCTTGTCGTATCCCGCCACGTCGAAGGTTGCAATTCCACCGGTGCCGAAGGTCGGGTCGAGCACCCCGGTCGAGGAGTAGCGTGCAACGACGATGTCCCGCGTGGCTGCGGTCGTCCAGCCGAGCACCAGGATCTTTCCGTCCGGCTGGACGGCGACGTCCACCGCGCGCTGGTCGGCACCTCCGATGTCGGTGGAGACGCGTCCGGTACCTGCCCCGAAGGTGGCCGTGTCGAGCGCTCCGTTGGCGGTGAATCGAGCGATCGCGAGGTCTTCCGTGGCGCCGGCGACGTACCCGGCGAGCACGAGCTTCTGGTCGGATGGCTGCACGACCAGTGCGTTCGCGGAGGCCGAGCCGGCCGGGAAGGTCGTAGCGTTCCATCCATCGGTGTCGAACGACGTGTCGAGGGCTCCGCGCGACGGCCGCCACATCGCCCGCCCACCTTGGTCCTGCTGGAAGATACGGAGCATCGAGGTGTCGTTGCTCGATCCGAATGCGACATCGCACGACGACGCGCTCACGGCGTATGAACCCGGAAGGACGGTGCCGAGATTCGTCGAGCCGACGGTGTTCGACGGGCACCCGGACGGATCGATGCTGGTGGCGCTCGGAACCGTCGCCGACACGACGGTCGATGACGATGCCGCCTCCGACAGGTGCGGAGCGCTCGCGAACAGGAGTGCGGCGGTGCCGATCAGCAGCGCGCCGACGTGCCGTCGAGCATGTTGGACGCGCTGAGCACATGTGGGCCTGGACGACACACATGGTCATCGGCATCGTCGCAGCAGCGCTTGAGTGTTCACCGTGCGGATGTCGCAGACGTCGGACACCTGTGCGCCCTGCGGGCGGCTGAGGCGGGGCGTCGGGCGAGCGACGTGTCGAGCGCGCGGTAGTATCGCGACCACCGGCGCCGGGGCCGCAGCAGTGCCCGCGCCACGATCCTCTGGAGCCCACGCATGAGCCTCGCAGCAGAACGCCACGCAGTCGTGACCGACAAGGCCCCGCGCCCGCTCGACGGCGCGCCCTACTCGCAGGCCATCGCGACCCGCGGTCTCGTGTTCTGCAGCGGGCAGGTGCCGCTCGATCCCGACTCGCAGCAGCTCGTCGACGGCGGGATCGCCGAGCAGACCGAGCGGGTGCTCGAGAACCTCAAGGGCGTGGTCGAGGCCGCCGGCTCGACGATGGGCGACATCGTGAAGACCACCGTGTTCATGACGGACCTCGGCGAGTTCGCGCAGATGAACGAGGTCTACGCGCGCTACTTCCCGACCACCCCGCCGGCACGCTCCACCTTCCAGGTCGCCGCGCTGCCCGCCGGCGCGCGCGTCGAGATCGAGTGCATCGCCGTCGGCGAGTGACCGACCCGACCGAACAGCGCGGAGACGACGACCACCAGCACGTCGAGCCGACCGGCAACGCCGCCGATGCGGGCGCTGCGATCCTCGCCCGTGCGCCGCGCGTGCAGCTGCTGCTCGCGCGCCTGCGCGAATCGAAGCTGGCGCTCGACGGCGTGTACCTCGTCGGCGGTGCGGTGCGCGATGCGATCCTCGGCCGCGACACGGGCCCCGACCTCGACCTCGCCGTCGAGGGCGACGCCCCGGCCTTCGCGCACCTGCTCGCCTCCGCGACCGGTGGCGAGGTGGTCGCCGAGCACGACGCCTTCGGCACCGCGACCGTGATCGCCGACCTCGGCGACGGCGCACCGACATCGATCGACGTCGCCGGCTGCCGCACCGAGACCTACGAGGCGCCAGGCGCGTTGCCCACCGTCGCGCTCGGCGCGACGATCGACCGGGACCTCGCCCGCCGCGACGTGACCGTGAACGCGATCGCGATCGCGCTCGCGCCCGGCCCCGACGGAGCCCACCGCACCGTCGACCCGTTCGACGGGATCGGCGACCTCGGCCACGGCGTGCTGCGCTTCCTGCACGAGTTCTCGTTCGTCGACGACCCGACCCGGATCGTGCGCGTCGCGCGCTACGCCGGGCGCCTGCACATGCGCGTGTCCGAGGACACCCGCCAGCGAGCCGTGGATGCGATCCACGGCGGCGCGTTCACGAAGATCAGCGCCGATCGCCTCCGCGCCGAGCTCGTGCTCGTGCTGCAGGAGCAGTGCTGGAAGTCGCTCACCCTGCTCGCGTCGTGGGGTCTGCTCGAGCGCCTCGACCCACGCCTCGACCGCGTGTTCGAGGCGCCGTACCTGCTGCTCCAGCTCGACCGGGCATGCGGTGATTCGCTCGAGCTCAACCAGCGCAGCTGGCCGCTGCGCCTCGCCGCGCTCGTGCAGCCGCTCGGCAGCGACGCAGCAGGTTGGATGGGCTGGCTCGGATTCCCCGGCGACGTGGTGAACGTCGTGCTCGACCACCTGCGCCTGCTCGACGCGGTGCTCGCCCGGCCCGACGAGCTGCGCGCGATGAAGCCGAGCGAGCTCTACGTCGAGCTCGGCGAGCCCGCCGATGACTCGCTCGCACTCGCAGCGCTCGCGATCGGCGACGACGACCCCGCGCTGCTCGACCACCTCGTGACCTTCGCAACGACCGCACGCGACGCTCGCCTGCACGTCCGCGGCCAGGACGTGATCGACGCCGGCATCCCCGCAGGTCCCCGCGTCGGCCGCGTACTCGGCGACCTGTTCCTTCGCACCCTCGACGGTGAACTCTGCGGCGAGGACGACGAACGTAGGGCAATCGCCGAACACGTCGCCAAGGGAACGGACTGACGCCATGGACATCCAGGAGAACCTGCGGATCGCCACCTTCGGCATCCCGCTCACCCTGCTCGCGTTCGCGCTCCACGAGATGGCACACGCCTATGCGGCGACGTTCTTCGGCGACCCCACGCCCGCGCAGCACGGGCGCCGAACGCTCAACCCGATCAAGCACCTCGACCCGGTCGGCAGCCTGATGATCGTCGGCAGCCTGATCCTGTTCGGGTTCCCGTTCGGCTTCGCCGTGACCCCGGTCAACGACTCGAAGATGCGCCGGCCACGCCTGCACGGCGCGCTCACCGCGTTCGCCGGACCCGCCACGAACATCGTGCTCTGCGGCTTCTCGATGGCGGCCCTGGTCGCAGTGCTGCCCCACCTCGGACCGGACTCGTTCTACCTCGGCAATGCACGCAACCCGCTGTGGTTCGAGGTCTTCTACTTCGGCATGGTCTTCAACGCGTTCCTCGCCGTGTTCAACCTGCTGCCGATCCCGCCGCTCGACGGCGGCCGGATCGTCGGCGCGTTCATGAAGCCCGAGCTCGCGCGCGAGTGGGCGAAGGTCGGCGAGTACGGCATCTTCATCATCCTCGGCCTGGTGTTCCTGGGCGGCGACTCGTTCAGCTCGTTCCTCGGCTCGCTCCAGAACGGGCTGCTGTCCGTCGTGGGGAAGGTCGTCAGCACGTCCGGCTTCGGGGTCGGCTAGCGCCGATGGCCGTCGTCGACCACGACGATCACTGGACCTGGCAGGTGCCCGGTGCAGCAGCGGTGTTCACGTCGCGCGAGGGCGGCACGAGCGCGCCGCCGTGGGACTCGCTCAACATCGGGCTGCACGTGGGCGACGACGAAGCAGCAGTCCACGAGAACCGGAGGCGCGCAGCCGCGCTGGCAGGTCTCGATCCGGCGATGGTCGCCGGCGTGACCCAGGTGCACGGCGCCGACGTGTGGTTCGACCTGCACGCCGGCACCGATGCGCCCCTGCCCGATTCGGTGCGCTGGGACCGCGGGCCGAGCCCGATCGAGGCCGACGCGCTCGTCAGCACCCGCGTGGGAGTCGCACTCGCGGTGGGGGTCGCAGACTGCCTGCCGATCGCGATCACGTGGGGCCCCGCGATCGCGGCGATCCACGCCGGATGGCGCTCGCTCGAGGCCGGCGTGATCGAGCAGGCGCTGCGCGCCGTGCGCCGCGCCGCGGGCAGCGCAGTCGCCACGCACGTCCCGCACGCGGTGGTCGGGCCAGCGCTCGGTCCGTGCTGCATGGAGGTGGGCGACGAGGTCGCCGCGCTGTTCGATCCGAGCGTCGTGATCCGCCGCCGTGGCGCTCCTCGTCCGTTGCTCGACACGCGCGCCGATGCAGCCCGACGTCTCGTCGAGGCCGGCTGCGAGGTCGAGCATGTGCCCGTCTGCACGCGCTGCGATCCCCGCTGCTTCAGCCACCGGGGCGACCACGGTGCCACCGGTCGCCAGGCGCTGCTCGTGCGCCGAACCTGACTCGTGACGTGCCGCATCCACGGCGCCCCCTCAAGTTCGACGCCTGCACGGTCGATGAACGGCCCGTGAACCCGATCCGCCGCATGCTGTCCGGCCGCACCAAGGTCGACCCTGAACACGCCTACAACGCCGCCGCGCTGCGCCTGCAGCTGCTCGTGGCGATGGCCGCCGTCGACGATCGCGTGCAGGTGTCCGAGATGACGCTGCTTGCCGACGCGGTCCCCGGCCCGCCGCTGCCCGACGAGCTGCACCAGCGTCTGCACTCGCTGCTGCGGATGCTGATCGCAGCACCACCCACGCTCGAGAGCGTGATCGGCAAGATCGCCGAGCAGAAGCCGCGCCGCGCCGTGGCCGAGCAGCTCGCCAAGGAGCTCGTCCGTGTCGCCGGCATCGACGGCACGATCGACGACCGCGAGGAAGAGCTGCTGCGGATGGTCTGCGGAGCCATGGGCATCCGACCACTCACCATGCGGAGGCACTTCAGTCGCGAACGCCCGCTCACACCGCGCGAGCAGGCACGCCTCGACGCGCTGCTGCACGACGCCGCGCAGGCCGCCTGAGCTTCGCGTCGAATCAAGTCGGCAGCATGCCGTGCATTCGTACTGTCCTTCTCATGACCGCGCTCGCGGGCGTGCTGCTCGCTCCCGCATCGACCGCTGCGGCCGCGCCGGCGCCGCTCGCGCGGACCGCCCACGTCGCCTACGCGCGCCATGACGGCACCAGCTTCGCCTACGACGTCGTGCACCCGCCGGGAAGCCGTCGGGCGCCGATCGTGGTGCTCGTGCACGGCGGCGGCTGGTGGCGAGGCGGCCGCGAGGACCTGATCCAGACGCGCCCGATCGCGCAGGCGTTCGCGCGCGCGGGATTCGCCGCCGTGGTGCCCGACTACCGCCTCGCCTGCTCGGGACCCGGCCAGCACCGGCGCGTGTTCGGCCTCTCGTTCACCGTCGGCGATCCCAGCGGCTGCGGCGCGCACCTGCCCGACCAGGTCGACGACGTTCGGGCGACCGTCCGCCACGTGCGCTCGCACGCCGGAACGCTCCGCGTCGACCCGCGACGCGTGGCGCTCGTGGGCGTGAGCGCCGGCGGACACCTCGCCCTGCTCGCCGCACTCGGCACGGGCGACGACGACCTGCACGTGCGCGCGGTCGTCGACGCGTCGGGACCCACCGCGACACACTTCATCCGGCTCCAGCAGGCCCGACCGAAGCCGCCGCTGCGAACGATCCGCGCGGCGTTCACGAACGCGGTCGGATGTCATCCGTGGGTCTGCCCGGGACGCTGGAACGAGGCCGATCCGAGCGTCCAGCTTCGTCGTCGCAGCTCCCCGACGTTCGCACTGCTGGCGATCGCCGGCGCCCGCGAGACGCAGGTGCCTGCGCGATCGATGCAGCCGTTCGTGTTCGCGATGCAGCGGCGCGGCCGCACCGCAGGGCTGCTCACGATCGGTGGCGCCTGTCACGGCTCGGGCTGCCTGATGGCTCCTCGGCGTGGCGCGGCACCGTCGCCGCTCGCGCAGACGTTCGCGTTCCTGCGCCGCGAGCTTCGCTGACCCGCCGCGCGGCGGTGCGGCCCGCGATCGGAGCCGCCGCCTCGAGGCCGCCGATCAGGCGTCGGCAGGGGCGGAGGCGGCACCGAACGACACCTCGACCACGGCGCCGCCGTCGGGATCGTTGCCTGCCCGCGCCACGCCACCGTGCTGGTGCGCCGCGTGCTCCACGATCGCCAGGCCGAGCCCGGATCCCGGCATCGATCGCGCCGCGGGAGCGCGCCAGAACCGGTCGAACACGTGGTCGAGCGAGTCCGCGGGGAATCCCGGCCCGTGGTCGCGCACGCGCACGACTCCGTCGACGAGCGTGATCTCGACCGTGCCACCTCCCGGGCTCCACTTGCGTGCGTTGTCGATGACGTTCGCCACCGCACGAGCGATGCGCGCGGAGTGCCCACGAACCACGGTCGGCTGCAGGTCGAGCTCGATCGTCACGTCGCTGTCGGCGCGTCGGGTCGCGCGATCGGCGGCGGCACGCACCACCTCGTCGAGGCGCACGTCGTCCATCGGTGCTTCCGGATCGCTCGCGCGGGCGAGCTCGATCACGTCGCCGAGCAGCTCGGTGAGCTCGTCCAGCTCGGTCACGATGTCGCTGCGAAGCGCCGCGAGCTCCCGGGGCGGCAGGCGATCCGCATCCTCGAGCACCTGCACGTTCGCGCGGATGCTGGCGATCGGCGTGCGCAGCTCGTGCCCGGCATCGGCGATCAGCTGCTGCTGGGCGTGCAGCGACGCCTCGAGCGCATCGAGCGTGGCGTTGAAGCTCGACGCGAGCCTCGACACCTCGTCGCGACCCGACACCTCGAGCCGTCGCTTCGCGCGCGGGTCGTGGGTGATCGCCTCGGCCTGGCGCGTGAAGCTCGCGATCGGCTTGAGCGCCACGCGCCCGAGCCACTGCCCCAGCAGCACCGCGACGATCACGCCCATGAGCGTCACCGCGACGAGCAGGGTGGCGGCGTGCTCGAGGATCCGATCGACCTCGTCGAGCGGGCGCGCGACCTGCAGCGCCCCGTCCTCGCCGCGACCGACGGTGAGCACGAGCAGGTGGACCCCGTCCACGTCGACGTTGTCGTGCACGACCTCGCCGCGACCGGTCCGCGCAACCTCGAGGTCCCTCGAGTCGACCGGCAGCGCGGTGGTGTCGCCCTTGTCGCGCGTCACGGTGCCGTCGGCGGCGATCGACTGCAGGTAGCCGGTCGGACCACCGAGCTCCTCCGGATGGCGCGTTCCGTCCACGTCGTCGGGATCCGAATCGTGTCCGCCCGGTGCGTGCGAGCGCACGGCGATGTCGCGCAGCGTGTCGGCGGTCTGGCTGCGCAGCTCCGCGCCGACGAGCAGGTAGATCGCAACCGCCGAGGCCACGGCCACGAGCACGAGCGCGACCGTCGTCGCCAGCGTGATGCGAAGTCGAAGGCTCATCGTGGCGGCTGCCTCATGGCTCGCGAAGGACGTAGCCCACGCCGCGGATCGTGTGGATGAGCGGACGAGCTCCCGCCTGCTCGAGCTTGCGCCGCAGGTATCCGACGTACACCCGCAGCGCGTTCGACTCGGGGCCGAAGTCGTAGCCCCACACGCGGTCGTAGATCACGTCGTGCGTCAGCACCCGGCGCGGGTTGTCGATCAGCAGCTCGAGCAGCTGGTACTCGGTGCGCGTGAGCTCGGCGAACCGTTCTCCGTCCACGACCACGCCGTGACGTGCGGTGTCCAGGCGCAGCTCGGCGAACGTCGGATCGCCGTCGCCGCTCGGCCCGCCGTCCTCGATGTCGGTGTCGTCGGAGCGCCGCAGCAGCGCCCGGATCCGCGCCTTGAGCTCGCCGACGTCGAACGGCTTGACCAGGTAGTCGTCGGCACCTGCGTCGAGCCCCGCGATGCGGTCGTCGACATCGCTGCGCGCCGTGAGCATCAGGATCGGCGTTCGATCGCCTGCCGCCCGCAGCCGGCGCGTCACCTCGAGGCCGTCGAGCTCGGGCAGACCCACGTCGAGCATGATCGCGTCGGGGCGCACGTCGTCGAGCATCTCGATGCACTCCTGGCCGTCGGCGGCGGTCGCCACGTCGTAGCCGGCGAGCACGAGCGCGCGGCGGAGTGCGTCGCGGATCGACCGATCGTCGTCTGTCACGAGTATCTGCATGCTGCGCATCCTGCACCACGAGTGTCGGAGCCGCATAAGAATCGCAGCCGCGGCGGCGACGGCACGGGTGTTCGCGGCAGCACGCGCTATCCTGCCCTGCATGGCGGAGGGCACCGAAGCGGTCGTGCTGCGAACGCTTCGCTACGGCGAGGCGGACCTGATCGCGCACGTGCTCACCCGCCACGCCGGTCGTCGCGGCGTGATCGCGAAGGGTGCGCGTCGCCCGAAGAGCCGGCTCGGCGCCCGGCTCGAGCCGTTCCTCGCGGTCTCGCTGCAGCTGTTCGAAGGACGCGGCGACCTCGCCGTGGTGCGCGCGGTGGACGTGGTCGCGGCCCACGACGCGGTGCGTTCCTCCTGGCGTGCGCAGCAGGTCGGCGCCGCCGCGCTCGACCTGGTGAGCCGCATCACGATCGAGCACCAGCCCAACGAGCCGACCTACCACCTGCTGCGGAACTTCCTCGACCTGCTCGACTCGACGGCGACCCGCACCGGAGCCGTGGCCGACGACGACGACCAGCGCGGCGCGACGCTGCTGGTGGCCTTCGAGCTCAAGCTGCTGCATGCGCTCGGCCTCGCCCCGCAGCTCGGTGCGTGCGTGCGCTGCGGCGACGAGGTCGCGCTCGTCGCCTTCAGCGCGCACGACGGAGGCATGGTCTGCAGCGGCTGCCGCACCGCCGGCGACCAGACCCTCGACCGTTCCACGTGGGAGGCAGCGGTCGACCTGATGCGGGCACCGCTCGCCCAGATCGCCACCCGCTCCGCCGAGTCGCTGCCCGGCCAGCACGCGCTGCGCACGATCAGCTCCGGCATCGTGGCGGCCACCTGCCGCGAACACGCAGGCGTCACACCTCGCCGCTGACCCCGGACGTCCACACCGATTTTCGTGCGATCGAGTGCAGCCAATTTGCAGTCTGCCGCGATCGAGTAACGATATTGGGCCCTGGGCGGAGTTTCGTTACCCGAGTGCCGTGCGGTCGGGGGCGATCGCACAAAAATCGGTGGGGCGCGCGGAAGGCGGTCAGCGCTGCACCGGATCGCACGAAAATAGGTGGGGGATGAGCATCGCCGGCACCTACCCTCAGCGCATGCCCGGCACGTGCGGGTGCACGTCGAATCGCGCCGACGGCGGCGGCTGGCGCCGCCCGGGCGGAGTTGGTGGCTGCGGGTCGGGCCAGCGCTGCTCGAGCCGGATCCACAACGCCCCGATGAACATCGACAGGCACAGGCCGTTCACGATCAGCATCCAGCTCCACGCGTCGGTGCCCATCGTGAGGCCGTGCAGCGCCGCGACCGGCCACAGCGCCCACGAGCTGTAGTGCACGGCACGCCAGGCCCGCACGCCGATCCGGCGCCGCAGCGCGCTCGTGATCCCGATCGCCACGAACAGGTCGACCGCGACCGTGCCGAGCGCGAGCGCCAACGAGTGCGAGGTGCCGGCGAGCGGCACGAGCACGTTGCCGAGCGAGACGTTCGCGTGCGACTGGATCACGCTGGTGAGCACGTGCATCGTCGTGAACACCATCGCAAGGATGCCGATGTTGCGATGCAGCTCGCGCGTCACCCAGCGCGGTCGGTTCTCGGGTGACCAGCGCCCGTGCGTCGCAACGCCGAGCGCGATCGCAGCGGTGAGCAGCAGCAGCGTGGTGGCACCGCTCGCGCGGATGAAGTACCACTCGAGCAGGTCGATGCTCTCCTTCATGACAAGCGTGCCTTCCCCACGGTCTCGTGATGGTCGTCGTCCAGTCCGTCCTCGGGCCAGCCCGCGACCCGGATCACCTCGCCGTCGCGCGTCACGATCCGCGCCGGCAGGTGGAGCTGCTCGAGCCAGGCGGGTGCGCGCATGCCGCGGATGATCGCGGCGGTGCTTGCGGCGTTGGCCTCCGTGCAGGTCGGCGCGGCGACCGACACGAGCTGCAGCTCGTCGTCGGCCGGAAGTCCCGTGCTCGGATCCACGATGTGGTGCAGCTCGCGCGCCTCGCGCGACGGTGCGAGCTGGCCGCGCCAGCGCCGAACGCGCGTGGAGGAGCTCGCGATGCCACCGTCCGCGACGAGCACGGTCGGGGCACGCAGATCGTCGGGGGCGTCGTGTGCGTCGGTGATCCGGATCCGCCACGCCCCGCCCGGAGCAGGGCCGCTGCAGGCGATGTCGCCGCCCAGGTTCACGAGCACGCCGCAGCCGAGCTCGGCGTGGATCGTCGCCGCCGCGCGATCGGCGGCGAACGCCTTCGCGGTGGCGCCCAGGTCGAGCTGCACGCCGCGCGGGACGCGCACCCGTCGGGCAGCCGCGTCGAACTCGACGCGTCGCCATCCGGGTACGCGCACCGCGCGAACGTGGGGTGGTGAGGTGCCGGACGGGTTCCCGGCACCTGTGCGTGTCTCCATGCGGGAGAAATCTCGGTCCCACCCGAGCGCGACCATCGCGCCGCCCACGGTGGGGTCCACGTCGCCGCTCGTGTCGCGCGCGACGCGCAGCGCGATCCGCAGTGCGTCGACGAGCAGCGGGCCGACCTCGACCGGTCGACCGTCGGCGGCGTTGATGCGGGCGAGCTCGGAGTCGTCGCGGAAGCGGCTCGCCGCCAGGTCGATCTCGTCGACCTGTCGCGCGAGGATCGCGGCCGCGTCGGCGAGGAGCGCCGGGTCGGTGACGCGCACCTGTGCGGTCGTGCCGATCGCGCGAAAGCGTGTGCTGGCGGTGCCGTCGTCGAGCACGGTGCGGGGCGACTCATGCATCACGAGCCTCCGCTCGATGCGTGTGAGCTGCCGCCGCCGAGGAAGCCGCCGCTCGATGGCGCGGTCGCGTTGCCGGACCAGGTGTCGCCGTCGTCGCCGAAGTCGTTGAATCCGCTGCCCTGGTCGGTGAAGCCCTGGTCGGCGGCAGCGGTGCCGGACCGGTCCTGTCCGCTCGTGCCGGCCTGGTCGCTCGACGAGCCGGCGCCGTCGGCGATCGCCGCGCCGCCGGCGAACGCCAGCGTGAGCGCAAAGGCGCCGAGCCCGACCATCATCGTGCTGTCGGATACCCAGCGCTTGTTGCGCTCGCGCTCCGCGCTGACCTGCGCGCGCAGCTGCGCCGCATGCGCTCGTCGCGCCGGGTCCTGCTGGTTCTCGCGCATCCACGTACTCCCGAGATCGAATCGCTGGATCCCGCGGCGTGGCGGGATCGGCCTCTCACAGGACATGGTGGCGGCTGCACATAAGCCCAACGTGAGAGAACGCTCAGGCGGTCGTGAGAGTTGGCTGTGCTTCGGGACGCGAAGTGTTCCCGGCTGGCGCGGGCGGCGGCGCGGGCGTCGGAACGGCGGGCGCATCGCACGCCGCACCCATGGGTACGGGGCCTGCATGGAGCATCGCCAGGTCGTCGTCGCCAATCGAAACCGCCGCACCCGCCATGCGCTCGTCGTGGCCTCCGTGCTGCTCGCCGCCGCGCTCGTGGCGAGCGGCTGCGGCAGCGACTCCGGCTCCGACTCGACGTCGAGCGGATCGGACTCGTCGTCGAGCGCCACCACGACCACCGGCGCGCCCGACCCCGGCTCGCAGGAGGCCGCCGAGGACCGCCTGAAGGGCAGCGCGTCGTTCGCCAGCACGCCACAGCTTGCAGCGTGCATGGAGCGCGCCGGATTCACCTCCGACGCGCCGCCGCACGGTGGGCTGGTCGCGTGGAAGACCGCCGGCGGCGCGCGCGCCGTGGTCGCCACCGACTCGGACGCAGCGCTGCAGGTCGCGGGCATGATCGGCACCGCCGAGCAGCCCGCCCAGGTCGACGGCCGCGTGGTGGTCGCAGGTCCGCAGAAGGTGGCGAAGGCTGCCGCGAACTGCCTCGGCGAGGGCTGACCGCCCGAAACGGATCGGGCGCAGGTGCACTAGGATCGGGCCTCACACCCGAGCGACAGATGTCGCGCGCACTCGCTCGCGCGCGTGAAGGAGCACCCACACCACATGGCCGCCGCCACCGACCGACCACCGTACCTGCAGGAGATGCTCGCAGGGCTGCAGCAGTTCTGGAGCGACTACGGGTGCGTGATCATGCAGCCGTACCACACGGAGGTGGGCGCCGGCACGTTCAATCCCGCCACGCTGCTTCGCTCGCTCGGACCCAAGCCGTGGAAGACCGCGTACGTCGAGCCGTCGTCGCGACCCGCAGACGGTCGCTACGGCGAGAACCCGTTCCGCGGGCAGCACTACTTCCAGTACCAGGTGCTGATCAAGCCGAGCCCCGACGACATCCAGGAGGTCTACCTCGACAGCCTGCGCGCGATCGGGATCGACCCGCTCAGGCACGACATCCGCTTCGTGGAAGACAACTGGGAAGGGCCGACGCTCGGCGCCTGGGGCACCGGCTGGGAGGTCTGGTGCGACGGCATGGAGATCACCCAGTTCACCTACTTCCAGCAGGCCGGCGGCATCGACCTCGACCCGATCAGCGTGGAGATCACGTACGGAGTCGAGCGCATCGCGATGTTCCTGCAGGACAAGTCGTCGATGTTCGACATCGACTGGGCTCCGGGCGTGACCTACGGCGACGTGTACCAGGAGAACGAGCGACAGTTCTCCGCGCACAACTTCGAGGTCGTGGACGTGGCCATGCAGCAGCGCCACTTCGTCGAGTACGAGCAGGAGTGCCGGCGCTGCCTCGAGGCGGACCTGCCGATCGCGGCCTACGACTACGTGCTCAAGTGCTCGCACGCCTTCAACCTGCTCGACGCGCGCGGGGCGATCAGCGTGACCGACCGCACGAGCTACATCCAGCGCGTCCGCAACCTCGCGCGCGACACCTGCGAGCTGTACCTCGCGCACCAGACCCGCGACGCGGCCGGCGAGATCACCGCCGACGCGGCCTCCAAGGAGACGATCGATGTCTGACACCGCCACGCTGCTCTGGGAAGTCGGCTGCGAGGAGCTTCCGGCGTGGGCGTGCGACGCGCTCGAGCGCCAGCTGCCGTCGCTGGTGACGGAGGCGCTCGCGGGTGCGGGCCTCGCCGTGGATGGCGACGACACGCCGGTCGTCTGGGTGGGACCGCGCAGGTTCAGCGTGCTCGTGCCGGCGCTGGCCGAGCGGCCGGCCGTGGAGGAGACGCTGAGCGGACCGCCGGTGAAGATCGCGTTCGAGGGCGGCGATCCGAGCGCCGCTCCCACGAAGGCCGGCGAGGGATTCGCACGCAAGTGCGGCGTGGATCCGAGCGAGCTCAAGGTGGATGCCGAGAAGGGCATCACGTACGCGCAGCGCAGCGTGCCGAGCGCGCCGATCGACGAGCTGTGGCCGGCGCTCGCCGACCACGTGCTCGGCAGGATCCAGTTCGCCAAGCCGATGCGCTGGGGCTCGAGCCCGTGGCGATTCGTGCGGCCGATCCGCTGGATGGTCACGCTGCACGGCGATCGTGCGCTCGAGTACGACTGCTGGGGCGTGACGAGCGGACGCACGTCGCGCACGCACCGGTTCCTCGGCGATTCGCGCACGGTCGAGGTGGCGAGCGCCGACGCGTACGAGCAGACGATGCGTGACGCGTGGGTCGACGTGAACCAGCTCGACCGCTCCGTGACGATCAGGGAGCAGCTCGAGCGGCTCGCGCTCGAGGCCGGCGGCGACTACGAGGATCCGGGTCACGTGCTCGACGAGGTCGTGCACCTGGTCGAGTGGCCCACCACCCTGCCCGGCCGCTTCGACGCGCGCTACCTGGAGCTGCCCGAGCGGGTGCTCGTGACCGCCATGCAGTCGCACCAGCGCTACCTGCCCGTGCGCACGAGCGAGGGCCTCGCCCCGGCGTTCCTCGCGGTGATGAACGGCGACCCGGAGCACATGGCCGGGATCACCGTCGGCTACGAGCGCGTGCTCGCGGGTCGCCTCGACGACGCCGTGTTCAGCTTCGAGCGTGACCGCGAGCGCGGGCTCGACGACATGGCGACCGACGAGTCGCTCGGTGCGGTGGTGTTCCATGCCAAGGCAGGCTCGCTCGCGCAGCGGCGCGACCGGATCTCGCTGGTGGCGAAGGAGATCGCGCAGCAGCTCGGCGTGGACGGGAAGCTCGTGAAGGACGCAGCGCGCCTCGCCAAGGCCGACCAGGTGAGCGGCGTGGTGCAGGAGTTCGCGGAGCTCGAGGGTTTTGCGGGATCGCTGTATGCCAAGGCGAACGGCTACGACGACCAGGTCTGTCGCGCGATCGACCAGCAGTTCCTGCCGCGCGGGCTCGACTCGAAGCTGCCCGACGCAGGCGTTCCGGCGGTGCTGGCGCTGGCCGACAAGCTCGAGCTGCTCGTCACGATGTTCGCGATCGGCGAGCAGCCGACCGGCAGCCGCGACCCGCATGGCCTGCGCCGCGCGGCGATCGGCGTGACGCGGATCGTGCTCGAGCACGACCTGCCGCTCGACCTCGACGCAGCGATCGCAGCAGCGGCTGCCGCGATCGACGGGCAGGAGCTCGAGGGTGTCGACGAGGTCGATGCCGACCTCGTCGC
>JAGQUL010000079.1:16656-24594 GCA_020438525.1 Thermoleophilia bacterium
GGCAACGCCACCTTCGAGAGCGTGCTCGAGGCGCAGGATCGCTCGCGCAAGCTGATCGAGAAGGCGGGCGGCGTGGCCGACGGCGACGTCGACGAGGCCGCGTTCGAGGTCGACAGCGAGCGCGAGCTGCACCGGATGCTCGGCGAGGTCGAGGTGCCGCTCGCGGATGCCGTGCGCGACCGCCGCTTCGGCGATGCCGTGTCGCTCGCCGCGAGCCTCGGTCCGGCGGTCGACGCGTTCTTCAGCAAGGAGCAGGGCGTGATGGTGATGGCCGACGACCAGACGCTCCAGGACAACCGCCTGCGCCTGCTGCAGCGCGTGGTCGACGCCACCGCGCCGCTCGGCGACCTGTCGCAGCTGCAGGTGTGAGCTGAACACGCGCGAGCGTACGGAGCGTCCCGGGCACACGGCACGCCGGAGGACGCCCCCGTCACGCTGCCAGCTCCTCGGGATGCAGCATCGAGGACGTTCCCTCGCCCAGCATCGGTGGCCGATCGATCAACGCTGCGCGGACGCTACCCGGTCGCTTTCACGTCGCATGTGCGCCGATTCGC
The DNA here is from genome assembly GCA_020438525.1 of Thermoleophilia bacterium. The sequence continues at coordinate 17,211 of JAGQUL010000079.1, forward strand.
CCGCCGCGCACCGCGTTCGATGGTGCCGAGCATCAGGTGCCGGTCGAGCGACGTCGACCGGAGACCGAACGGGAACGTCCCTCGCTTCCTCGCCGTGGCCTTCCTCGCCCCCGCTTGCGCAGTTCCAGCACTCGTCTCGCGGAAGACGTCTCCGGGCGACTCAAGGAATTCGTCGTTCGTGCCGATCTAACAGCCATGGAAGCAGCCCACTCGCCCATCCGCGTACCCAGTCGCGCGCCCAGTCGCGACTCCGCGTTCACCGTGATCGAGATCATGGTCGTACTGCTCATCGTGGCGGTGCTGATGTCGATCGCGATCGTCGGGTTCGGCGGCGCACGGCATGAATCGCGTCGTGGGCTGGTACGGACGGCCGCGCAGTCGTATGCGGAGTCGATCGACGCGTTCGCGCTCGACCACGCAGGTCGGGTTCCGAGGTTCGGAACCGCTGACTGGCCCGTCGCCACGTCAGGTCCGGTGAAGCCGAACACCGTGTCTGCGTCCGGTTCCACGTACCTGGGCACTGCGGTTCCGGACCCGGTAGCTGGCGGGAACGTCGACGTGACGGCGACGTCACCGACGGGTGGAGGCGTGCCCCCGAAATCCGGGATCCTCGGCTCGATCGTCTATCTCGTACAGCCGCCCGTGCCGCCCGCCACCTCATCCACCCAGTACCGGATCGAGGTGTGGATGGTGTCGCCCGAGCACAGGTACGAGCCGAAGATGTCGTGCTATCTCGGAAGCTGGTCTCCGGGCGGCGAAGTGGATCGATGCGCATGATCGCCACACGCGACCGATCGCACGATGGTTTCACGATGATCGAGGCGATCGTCGTGATGGTGCTCGTCGGCATGATGCTCGCTGGCGCCGGGATCATGCTGGTACGGTCGTTCAGCGAATCCGGATCCGCGATCCAGCAGCGCCAGGCGATCGAGCAGGCGCGTACGACCGCGAACCAGCTGGGCAACGACCTGCGCGCGACACGCTCCCCGGATCGCGACCCGCGGATCGTCGGCAACTCCAATGACCTCGCCGGTGCGCTCTTCGGGACGTCTCCCGTCAAACGACGCATGCCCGGTGAGAACGAGCTGCGCACGCTGGACGTGCGCGATGTCGTCGAGGCAACCGCGACGAGCCTCACCGTCCGTGCGGATGCCGATCCCCGACCGGGTGTGGAGTGCGTGCGGTACTTCGTGGATCCTGTCTCGCGATCGCTCGTTCGATCGGTGCTCGTGTACGACCAGCGCCTCCGGACATGTCCGATGCGCCCTGAACTGTCACGCAATGTCCTGGTCGCGGAGGTGGCATCGTGATCGCGTGGTTCCGAGTGTTCGGCGGAGCGATGGTCGTCGCGGCCATGGTCGGTGTGGCAGCGACGTCCGCATTCGCCGCACCGCCCGTGGTGCCCGACAAGCACAACCCCGGCACCGGCCAGGGCTACTGGGTGTATGCCTGTGATGCAGCTGCACGCGCCGGGTACACCGGAGACCTGAACAAGTCGTTCTCGCCGTACGTCATCGACCACGACCAATGGGTCAATACGCCGGAGCTGCAGCAGAAGACCCAGAAGGATCCGCAGGAGATCCCCGGCGCGGCCGGTGCGGTGGCTGCGACCGTCGGCCCGAGCGTCGATCGGTATGAAATCGACTCCACGAGCGACCCTGCCCACCCACGCTTCTACAAGGTCAACCAGGCGTTCCAGGTACGAGCCTGGGTGTCGCCGTTCAAGTGGATGTCCGAGTGGGGGGGCAACGCGCCCGACCTCAACGATCACATCGAGATGTGGGATCAGTGCTCCGTGGGAGGGAGCAGCCTCGGCGTTCGGCGCAGGACCGACCCGTCAGTTCGCGACAAGGCGATCCGCAGGTTCCAGTTCTTCAAGCTCTCGCTTGGTGACGACAGCTACAAGCTCGCCTTCGGCGACATCGGTGCCGGATGGCGCTTCACGCTTCCCAAGGACGTCGGTGCAAGCAAGCTCGTGATCGAGCGATTTCGCGTCGAGGATCGGATCCACTCGGTGAAGACCGCGCAGCCGGAATGTGACCGAGGTGGCAAGGACTTCAAGGCGAAGCTCGGAGTGCTCTGCGGCTGGGCGCCGGGCACGCAGTACGCACGGCCTGGCTGGGGCGCGGGATGGTCGATCGTACGAGATCTCGCCGACGACAGGGGGACGGACCAGTTCCGCTTCTGCCAGCCACACGGCACCTGGACGGATGCTCGGATCAGCAGCGCATGGGGCAAGAACGTGAGCGTCGGCGCACCGGATCCGGGCGGCCTGTGGAACGACTACAACTACTCGACGAAGAGCTACGGATCGGCAGCGCGGCCGTACTTCCGGAAAGGCTCCGGCGAGTACGACGGCATGATGACGGGCAGCGGACCGGTGTCTGATCCGGATGCGCGATGCGGGATCTCCGGCGGACGCGAGTGGTACTACTCCGATCCCGGCAACAAGGCGTACAGCATCAAGGCGCTCATCAGCTGCTACCGATCGATGCCGTCCAGGGCGGCGTGCCGGGCGATCAACGACGAACCCGCGACTGCCCGCGCGAACTTCATCGACTGGGGCGTTCGCGCCCGAGTCGACGGAGCCACGGTGTTCGTGCGGGACCTCGAGCCACCGACCGTGACGATCACGGGCGGCTCCCTCAATCGCAACGGCGGAGTGGCCAATGACGGGACCATCAATGCCGAGAACCTGACGTACACGGCGAGCGACAATGCCGGCATTCGCCGCATTCGCGTCACCATCGACGGTCCGGGCGTGTCATACGTGTACCGGGACGAGAGCAACCTGACCGTCGACGGAGACGTATGCGACTACCGGTACCCGATCCCCTGTGCTGGCGCGACCGCCGGGCGGAACGAGCTCAAGCCGGCCTGGGCTCCGGGCGTGGCCGCGAGGATGTTCGCACCGATCCTGGAGAATGCCGACGACCTGCGCCCGGGCTCGTACGTGATCTCGATCACCGCGTGGGACGCCAGCAACCAGCAGAGCCCCACCGCTCAGGCGCGGTTCCGGGTCGACCAGAACCTCCGTGTCGACTGTCGCGGCGCGATCGTGCAGACCGGTACGCCGGAAGCCACGTGCGGCTCGCGGTCGATCCCGCCTTCCACTGCTTACGCACCGACGCCTGCTGCATCGACGTCGACGGCCCCGCCCGTGACCGGACGGTCGATCTTCTCCTACACCCTGCTCCGTCCGATCTCGACCTCGAGCACGAACACCGGGGTCTCACAGTGCGTCACCGACACCAACGTGATCCGTGGCAGCGGATCCGGAGGCTCGCTCAGCGACCCGGAGCTCAACATGATCACCGCGGTGACCCTCGACCTGTCGGTGCTCGCGCCGCGCGGGACATCGGTGGGAACCCAGCAGTTCCGGACGACGTTCGATCTCCCATCTCGACAGGACACCACGTATCGAGCGGCGCTGGGGTGCAGCCAGTGAGGGGCCCGGGGCGACATTCCGAGTCGGGCATCGCCATGATCATGGCGATCCTCATCGCGGTGCTCGTCGCGATGGTGATCGGCGTCGTCACGATGAGCTCGCTCGCCACGTCGCATGGTGGTCGTCGTGAACACTCGCGAGCGGCGTCCTACCAGGTCGCGTCGGAAGCGGCCCAACGGATCCGGCAGCAGCTTGTCGCGACTCAGACGTCGGCGACCCCCGGCACGCCGACCGGCGACGGGTTCGCGATCTCGACCGAGGAGCTGACCCGGGCGTTCGAAGCGACCGCGGTGAAGACCCTGCCGATCGGCTCCAGCGCATACCGGGACGTCGATGTGAAGCTCGGTGGCATTCCGCTCACCGCGGCGGGAGCCGAGGACGCAGGTGAGCGGCCCATGTGGCAGATCGTGCAGGCACTGTCGCCGACCCCGAGAACGCCGTGGCTCACGCTCTACGTGCGAGGCTGGATCCAGGTCGGCAAGTCCGCATCCGACGCCGTCGTCGTGAAGGTCAGGATCAAGCCCAGCAGCATCGCCGACTACCAGCTCGTCTCGGACGCGCCGATCCGATTGGATCCGGGGATGACCGTGAACGGTTCCGTGCACAGCAACGGGGGGGTCGAAGAAGATTCGCAGCTGCCACCCCGCGACGGCAATCTTCGGGTGTGGTCGGACGGCGCCATTTCGTGTTCCGCGGCAGCAGGGACCACTCCGATCGTATCGACGGCCCAAGGGAACATCGATCTGGGACCCAGCGACTGCGTGACTCGACCCGCCACCGGGTCGTACGTGTCGCTCGACGCGGCACGCGAGTCGGTGGTATGGATGCGCCGACTGTGCGACACGAAGACCGTCACGTGCGTGACCGGGCGCGCCGATCCGGACCAGCCCGCCACGGTACGGTTGAACGGAACGAGCATCAAGGTGGACTACCCCGGGCGCACGCCCATGGTCATCGAAGCTCCGGTCGGGTCCGCACGAGCGATCGTGATCGATCGTGACACGCGAGTCAGCGGAACCACCAGTGCACGGGTCACGATCGTGGCATGGCGGCAGGGCGGCTAGGCATCGGGGAGGTGATGGAGTGATCTCATTCGTACAGCGGTCCTGGGTTCGGTTGCGGACCGCAGCGCTCGTCCTGGGCATCGTCGCGGTCTCGACCGGCTGTGGAGGCACGGGCGGCACCGGGGGCGGCACCGGGGGCAGAGGGACCATGCCTCCGACAAGCCCTCCCGAGGATATTCCGGTCGGCGCTGCGCCGGCGAACATCATCGTCTCCGGCGACGTCGGGCGCGACGATCCGACGACGGCGCCCCGGTCCGTCGGACTGCTCGCGGAGAACGACGTGCTGGTTGATCCGGCCGCGTCGCCGCCTGTTCGACGGATCCAGGCAGCGGTCATGGCCACGACCGGCGCGGTTCGGATACCCGCGCAGTACCGAACGCCGATCCGGCAGGCCGGTCAGCCATACGCGCGTTCGGACTCGCTGGAGATCCTCGGCTCGATTGCCAGCCACGGCTCGGTTGCGCTCAGGTGGTCCTGGGGTTCGGACTGGGTCGGCTTCGGGACCCGGAAGTACGTCTGGGACCCGTCGCTTGCGTCGTATGGACCTCCTTACTGGCCATCCAGCGCGCGATGGCAGGTCATCGACCAGTCCGAGGCGAATGCGGACTGCTACGGATCCACGGCGACCATGCGAGGGGCCGACGCATGCCGCTGACGAGTCGAGCGCGCGAACCGGTACGGCGGAACGACGGGTACACGATCGTCGAGGTCGTCATTGCGATGCTCGTCCTTGCGCTCGTCGCCGGAGCCGCGGTCACGGCGGTCTCGTCGACGAGCCGGCTGTCCGGGCGTGCGAAGATCACCGATCGCCAGCGGGGGATCGCCACCGCCGTCCTCGAACGTGCGAGCTCCGACCGGAGCTGGATCACGACGTTCCACTGCGGGGTAGGGCCCTGCGCTGCGGCACGTGACGCATACGTCCGACCCGACGATCCACTGCTCCGCGAAGACGAGGGCACGGTCCAGCACCGCGTCACGTTCGAGGTGCTGGGCATCGATTCCCCATCAGACGGCATGGGAGCCGACGACGCCAACCGGCAGGTTCCCGACCTGTACGAGCTCGCCGTGACGGTAACGACCAGTGGCCCCGGCGTCGATTCCGGGCTCCGACCGCTCACCATGCGATCGACGATCGACATGTCGACCGACGGGACGACCGGTGCGGTCCGCATCCGCGCGTGCCGCGTCGATGCCACGATCGATGAGCGTCTCGGAGTGGGAACGTGCTCGGCCGGAAAGACGGAGCGCCTCGTCGTGAAGCCCCCGGTGAGTGGGTGTCCGAGCCAGGACACGAGCGCCGAGTGCGTTGCCTGGCGAGATTCGGCGAGCATTCCGGCCACCCGCGAAATGGTGATCCGACCCGCTGCGGTGTCGTTCGTGGTTCGCGGACCGATCGGATCCCCGAAGCAGCTCAGCCGATCCGTCAAGACGGACGGCACCGGGGAGGCGGAATTGACGGACCTGCCACCCGGCCGATATCAGATCGAACCGGCGCCCGACCCGAAGTGGACGCTCTGGTCCGCTCGCTCGACTCCGAGCGCAGGGGAGTTCTCGGTGCGAGTGGCACAGGTGAGCTCGGCCGTCCAGGTGTTCCGGCCCGTCGGTCATCCCGTGACCGTCATGCTGCGCCGATACAACATCACCGATCCTGCGAATCCGGTGCTCCAGGATGGTGCCTGGGTCCGTCGGGCGGTCAAGCTCGTCCCGGTGCCTAACGGCCGAGCCAGCACCAGCTCCGGCTCGACGACGCGTGGCTGGACGAGCATCCACCGTGGTGCCACGTCGGTCGATCTCGTCGACGTGTCGCCGGGGCTGTATGCAATGCAGCTTGTCGAATACCCCGGCTCGCGCATCCTCACGAAGTCGGATGCGCTCATGGCGACCACGTCGACCTACGTCTGGGTGCCGCCACTGTCCGCCAGCGCGTCGACGCGAGTGCCCGAGAGCCTCGTCCTCACCGACCCCTACTGCGATGCAGCGCGGCGTGACGCACTGATGAATCAGCGGATCACGCCACAGCAGCGTGCGCTCGGGATGCTGACCCAGGGATTCACCTGGTACGGCGTGTCACCGGGCGTGTGGCACGGACACTGCACCGAGGAGAATCAAGATCAGTCCACCGTCGAGGTGGAAGGCGGAGCGGGGGCCTGAGCCAGCCGGCCGTCGTTCCGTACTCGAGACCGAACGGGAACGACAGCGCCCCGGTGCCGCCGGTCGAGGTGGTGCCGTTCATGGAGGTGGGCGCGGTCTGGTCGATGGGCGCTGCACGCATGACGCACGTCGTCGTGGTGAGCCGGAGCGCGCGGGCGGGGTCGGGTGTTGGACGCGTCCGACGGGGACGGCACCATGAGAGAGGGCTTCGCGTCGCCTGTTGCTAGCATGCGGCTCCACGCCCCGGAAGCTGCGGAAGGAGCTCGCGAACATGTCCGTCGCATCAGGCAAGGTCGCCGACCGCTTCCACGAGGCGATGCGCGAGCGCGAGCGCGAGAACCTGAGCGAGCGCGCCGCGCTCAGCTACTGCACCGCCGGCCGGCTCGATCCGACCGAGCCCGAGCAGTGCTCGGTCCGCAGCGCGTTCCAGGTCGACCGTGACCGGATCCTGCACACCAAGAGCTTCCGACGCCTGATGTCGAAGACGCAGGTGTACATCGCCCCGGAGGGCGACCACTACCGCACTCGACTCACGCACACGCTCGAGGTCACCGCGATCGCGCGCACCGTCGCGCGTGCACTCGGGCTCAACGAGGACCTCGTCGAGGCGATCGGCATGGGCCACGACCTCGGCCACCCCGCATTCGGGCACACCGGCGAGCACGCGCTCGACGCGACGCTGCGCGAGCGGTTCGGCACCGGCTTCCGACACAACGAGCAG
>JAGQUL010000080.1 GCA_020438525.1 Thermoleophilia bacterium
GTCGAGGCGTCGCGATGAGTGGCAGGCTGGAGACCGTCGCTCGGCTCGAGCAGCTGTTCGCGCACGCGCCGATGGAGACGCTCGGCGCGTTGCCGGGGCATACGATCGGATTCAACGGCACGCCGAGGCTCGTGACGCTGCTCGACGAGGCGAGCGGCGCTTGCGTGCATGGCGTGCACAAGCCGGCGTTCGCGCAGCAGCCGCAGGAGGCGTTCGCATGGCGAACGGTGCGCCAGCTTCATGCGGAGGACCTGTATGCCGTGGTGGCGGAGCGAGCGACCGGACCGCACGACGGGTTCGTCGTCGAGCGCGCGGCAGGATCGAATCCGATGTCGATGGAAGCGGTCACGACGGCGCTCGCCGCGCGGCACGGTGGCGGCACCGCCAGCGCACGTGCCGGTGTCGTGGACCTGCATCGCATGATCGGAGTCGACTACGTGCTCGGGGACTCCGACAGGCACCTGCGGCAGATGAGCGTCGCGCCGACGGGCGTGCTCGGCTACGACCATGGGCACCTGGGCTACCTGCATCTCGCCGCGCCGAACTCGGTGACGATTCCGATGCACGACGACCTGTTCGGCCCGGCTGCTCGTGTCGCGACCGCCGACCATCCGCATGTGCTCGAGCTCGAACCTGCCGCGATCGACTCGCTGCTGTCGAGCGTCGACGACCAGCTGATCGAGCGGGCGCATGCGGAGACGCTCGGCAGCTGGAACGGCCCGGTCCATGAGCAGTTCGCGACCACGAGCGCATACGCATCATCGACGGAGTACCTCGACGGCGTGTTCGAGCGGCTCGACCAGCTCGAGGACCACGGCACGGTCCGCATGTTCAACGTCCGTTCGCTGTACTGACCGAGGCGGCAGACCACAGGTCACGGCGAACCCGGAGCAGCGCGCGGAGCCCCCTTCCCGACCCCGAAGACACCGCGGGGGCCCGACCCGAAGGTCGGACCCCGCAAGGTGTGCGGCACAGCTTGCGCCCAGCTCGCTCGCCTGCCGCAACTCGCATGGCCGGCCGGCAGGTGCGCTGCCGGTGGCCAATCCGTGTGGTGTCTAGCTCTGGAAGCCGTTGCCTCCGGGTGAGAGCGGGGTGCTCGGTCGCGACAGGCCCTCGGTGAACGAGCCGCCCGACGCTCCTGCGCCGCCCATGTCGATCGAGCTCGACAGGCCACCCACGAGGCTGCGGACCTGCTGCTCGAGCGCGCCCTGGTGCTGGCGAACCAGCTCCTCGCGGGCCGATGCGAGCTTGCGATCCTCGTCGCGGATGATGTCCTGCTCGGTGTTTCGCAGCTTGGCGATCACCGCGTCGACGCGGCGCTGGCCCTCGTCGTGGAAGCGAACGAGCTCCTCACGCATGTGGGCTCCCATGCTCGCCATGGCCTCCTCGAGCTGGCGGCGGTTGTCGCGCAGCCCGGTCTCGAGGATGTTGCGGGCGTCGTCGCCGGCCATGCGTGCCTGGTCGGCCAGCTCGGACTGCTGGCGGGCGAGGTCGTTCATGACCGCGCGGAACGCCTGCTCCTGCTGCTCGATCGCATGCTGCCTGCTCGAGGTGATGATCTGGTCGAGCTCGCCGGTGACCGCGGCACGTGCGTGCTCTGCCAGGCCGGCCAGGTCGCCCTGCACCTGCTGGATCAGTCGCTGGGCGACCTCGTCCATGTGGGTGTCGAACGCCCGCTGCTGCGCCTCCAGGGAAGCCGTGACGGTCGCGGTGAACTCGTTGTTGATGCGCTGCTGCAGCTCGCTCGTGGCGTGCTCGGCGACCGAGCCGAGCTCGCGGGTGGTCGCCTCGACCAGGTCCCGGGCGTACTGCTCGAGCTGCGTGGCACCGTCGTGGCTCGCCGCCGCGATCGTGGCCATCCGCTCGTTCATCTCGTCGGCGACCAGTGCGCTTCGCTCACGCAGCTGCTCGAGGTGCGTGCCGAGGCTCTCCTGCAGCTGGCCGACGTAGTCGCGGCTCTGCACGAGCGATTCCTCGGCCTCGCGGCGGATCCGATCGACGCGCTCGGCGCCCATCCGCTCGAGGTCGGCGAACAGCACGTCCGCATCCTTGATCGCATCCTGTGCCCGCTCCTGGAGCACGTCCAGCGTCTCGCGCACCGAGCGCTCGACCTGGCTGCGCTGCCATGCCGCCTCGCGACCGAGCGATTCGACCTGCTTGGAGATCTCGCCGCTCGCGTCCTGTGCGATCTTCTCGAGCTCGGCCTGCAGGGCCGCACGCTCGTCGTCGGCGATCTCCTTCGCGGCCTGGATGGCCTGCTCGCGGGTCTCCGCGAAGCGCTGCTCCAGCTCGTCGGTGAACACGTTCCACGCGGCCTGCGTGGCCTCCACGGTCTCGCGGGCTCGGCTCTCGGCGGCGACCAGCTCGCCGGCGACGCTCTCCTGGATCTTCGCCCCGTGCTCGGTGAGCTCGCCGATCAGGCGGTCACGCTCGGCGCTGAAGTGGGTGCCGATCGCAGCGGACTGCTCGGTGAGCGCGGTCTGCAGCTGCACGTCGTGGTCGGCGAGCACCTGCTCGACTGCTGCCACGTGCTGTGCGAGGCGCTGCTCGAGCGAGCTCTCCAGCTCGACGACGCGGTTCTCGAGCGCCTGCTCCTGCTCCACGATGCGCTGGTTGAGGATCTGCTCGGTCTCGGAGAAGCGTCCGTCGAGCACGCCCATCCACGTTGCGAGCTGCTGCTCGACCGCACCCTGCGTCTCGGCCATCTTGGCGACGAGCGGGTTGCCGGCGCTTGCGACCTTCTCGTCGAGCAGCGCATCGATGTCGGCCATGCGGGCCTCGAACGCTGCCGTGCGCTCGGCGAGCTTGCCCTCGAGCACCACGCCGATGTCGGCGAGCTTCGCGTCGACCTGCTCGTCGACCTTGGCGAGGCGCGCCGCGGCGGCCTCCTCCACGTCGAGGTCGGGATTCTCGTTGCGCAGCTTCTCGATGCGCTCGGCGGCCCGGTCCAGCTCCTTCACGAGCTTGGCATGATCCTTGCGGACCTTGGCGACGTTCTCGCCGGCGGCACCCGCCTCCAGGTCGGCGAGCTCCTTCTCGAGCTGTGCCCGCTGCGCGGCAAGCTTCTCCTCGATCATCGGCTCCATGCGCTCGACCGAGATCTGGTCGATCAGCTGGCGCAGGATCGTGGATGCCTCGTGCTGGTACTCGTCGGCAAGGTTGCGGATCTGCTTGGCGTGCTGGTCCTCCAGTGCGTAGAGGAACTGCTCGCGCTCCTGCTCGGCTCGAGCCAGTCGCTCGTCGAGCTGGATGCCCTCGGTGCGCAGCACCTCGCGCAGCTCATGGGCCAGCGCTTCCCGGGTCTCGGGCTTGGCGTAGTAGCGCTCCTGCGCTGCCCGCAGCCGGACGTTCACCACGGCCACGACGGCCCAGGAGATCGCTGCTGCGATGAATGCGGTCACGGCGTACACGACGAAGCTGCTCGTGGCACCGGTGATGCCGAACACGTCGCCTGGCGCGGAAGCGGCCACTGCAAGGGCAATCGCGGCAAATGCGAGGACCGTGGAGATCCATGCAAATGCAACCGCGACGCGACGGTTCTTGGCCACTACGCCGATCACCAGTGCAAGGACGATAAGTCCGACCTGCACGGCGACGATGCCTGTGGAGACGTCTGGGGTCATCTCGGTAACGCTCCTATCGGGGACGGCCGCTGTGTGGCCGCTGGGATCCCGTCGAGGTACTGGGTAGCTCCAAGGTGCGATGGATTTGCGAATCCGTCAACAGTCGATATCGAAAAAGGGGGCCACGGGCTGGCCGAACCCGATCCACGCGCGGGCCCGACAAGCGGGAGACAGGCACGCGTGGGCACGCGTGCGACGGGATTTCCACGTAATTCGAGGGACGACGACCACCAATGATGCTCGAACCTGCAGCATCGATCCGTGCCGCAGCTTCCGCGCTTGATCGAGCCGCGGGGCTGGCGACCCAGGCGAACGAGCTGGAGCTGCCGATGCTCCTGTTCCGTGGCCGCGCAGTGGCGCGGATGGAACGGTTGTACGCCGACGCGGTGCAGACCGGACGCAGCGCGACCGCACAGCTGCGCGGAATCGACGGGCCGGCCGCCGACGTGACGAGAGGAGTCGACGAGCTGCTGCTGAAGATCGATCCGAGCGTCGAGCGAGATCCCCACAAGGGCCTCGCCTGGCTGCGTGACTTCAGCGAGACGCGCGACGTGGCCGGCAGGCTCGGGCTGCGCGCAGATCGCCTCAGGGTGGCCGCCGACCATCTGGGCGAGGACCCGGAATCGGTCAGGGGCGTGCTCGCGGCGCAGGCTCGCGAGATCACGAGCAAACCGCTCGATCAGGTCACGCGCGAGGATGTGCGACGACTGGCGGTCATCGACGGGATGCCGCAGCCGCTGCGCCCCGATCTGGCGCCGCGCCTGCGCGACAGCTACGGGCCCGAGGAGCTGGTGCTGCGGCGGATGCTGCCCGGCAGCGACAACCTTGCCCGGGGCGAGTTCGAGATGCATCGACTCGCGCGCGCACGCGAGGCGATCACGGCCGATCCCACGGTCACGCGCGAGGCACTCGATGCGCAGGCGCGGGCGATCATCACCACGCCGAACCAGGACGTGACGAAGGAGCAGGTCGCGCGGCTGTCGGAGCTGGCCGGCCTGGGCGACGAGCTGCGACCTTCGATCCTCGACACGCGCGTTCCGTGGTCGCAGCACCGGCTGGCGGATCTCTCCGCATGGGGCTGGACCCCCGCACGAGACGGCGAGGCCAAGGCGAAGTTCGCGGCGCTGCGCATGGCGATCGAGCACGAGGCGATGCTCGCCGACCCCGCGGTCACGAAGGAATCGGTCACTGCGGAGCTCGTCGACCTGATGGCGGTTCCGTCGCACGAGCTCACCGACGAGCAGCTGTATCGCACCAGCCTGCTCGCACGACTGCCGGAGCACCTGCGCCCACCGATGCCGTCCCCGATCGACGGCCACTACCGGTTCGAGGACCTCGGGCTGCTGCGCTACCACCCCGGAAGGCACCTGCTGGCGGGGAAGGTGTTCGACAACGCACGCGTCCACATGGCGGCCGTGGTCGACCCGGAGCGGACGATCGAGCAGCTCGCCGCGCGCGTGAAGGACGACAGGCCGATCGACTTCCGCGTGCTCGACGCACTTGCCGGCCGGGACGAGCTGCTGCGCGCGCACGGCCTCACCGCCGAGGTGCTCGACGGGCTGGCCGTGAAGGCGCTGGCCGATGCCGGGCTCGGCACGACCGGCGAGCTGCGGGTGCTGCTGGAGCGCATGCGGGACCGGTTCGCGGCGATGCCCGCCGACGATCCGAAGCTCGGCGGGATCCGTTCCGCAACGCTCGAGCTGCTCGACCGCAACATCGACCGGATGCTCGGAAGGCGCAGCGACACCTTCTCCCGGCACCCTGACTATGCCGAGGTCGGACGGATCGTGGCGTCCGCCCAGCTGGTCGACACGTTGAGCGGCACGCGGGCTGCCGCTGGGCCGGCGACCAACGCATCGACGATCGCGGGGGCCGCCGACGAGCTGCTGTCGTGGTGACGCGCTCGAGCGGCGCGTCCTGATCCCACCCGGGTTCAGTCGACGAGCAGGCAGCCGGTGCGCACGCCACGCAGCACGGCGGGCTCGAGCGCCTCGCCCTCTGCGAGCCCCTGGAGCATGCCGGCGACGAATGCATCGACGGCGTCTTCGGTGTCGAGGCGGCCGGGTGATGCGACCTCGCGAACGTCGTCGGCAGTGGCAAGCAGCGCGCGGGTCGCGGTGAGCAGCACCACGGCGGTGGCACCGCGCTGCACGAGCGCGCGGAGCGCGGCCTCGGGATGTTCCTTGGCGACGCCCGGATCGAGCAGGCCGCTGCAGGTCGTGTCGGACGTGACCACCACGCTGGCATTGGCAAGCAGTCGATCGGATACCGGCTTGGCACTCGCGCCGTGCGTGAGCACTGTGGGGATGTTCCCCTGGCCTGCGATCTCGAGCGCGCGCAGCGCCACGGCGCCGGCAGGCTCGGTGGTCACGCCGACCGCATCGACCGATCGGATCGCCTCGGCGCGGCGGTTGAGGTCGTCGACGCTCAGAAAATCGTTGGCGCCACGGAAGACGGTGACCTGGCGTTCGCCGTCGGCCTGCTCGGCGATCAGGCGGATGCCGGTGGGGCTCGGTGCCTGCTGCACGAACTCGGTGCCCACGCCGATCTCGAGCAGCTCCTCTGTGAGCAGCGACGCGTGCTCGTCGGTCCCGACGCGGGCGAGCAGCGAGACCTCGCCCTCGATCGCGGTGAGCGCCATCGCCTGGTTGGCCGCACGCCCACCGCAGGCCACGTCGAGGTCGCTCGCCTGCTCGGGGACGGCCGTCGACGCGAACCCCTCGACGTGGGCGATGAAGTCGATCGTGATGAATCCGGTGACAAGGACGCGCGCCATCGCCGGGGGATGTATCCGTTCCCGGTCGATCTGCAACACGCGTGCGTGGGACAACGGCGCGCCCGGATCCGATACTCCGGTGAGGGAATCGATTCGGGGGAGTCACCACGATGGATGCAGCGGGCGTCGCACGCGCCGCGACCGGCATGGCGGAGGCCGCCGGATCACGCATGGTCCGGAGCATCTCGCGCGCCGAGGTCGGCGTGCTCGACGAGCTCGTGGCATCGTGGCCGAAGCTCGACCAGCTCGACGTGGCCCGCACGATGCTCGCGCATCCGCAGGTGGGGAATTCACCGCTCGTGCGCGGTCCACTCGCCACGCTGCGCTCGGTGCTCACGGGAGCATCGTCGGAGAACGTGGCGCATGCCACGCTGCTGAAGGACGCCCAGGTCAAGATCGCCCAGGAGATCGATCGGATCGACGGGCTGATCCCGTCCGGCGGGCTGGACGGCCACCCCGACTACGCGGTCGTGGGATCGATCAAGCAGACGCTCGACGTGCTCGATCGCTTCGGTGCGCTCGTCCCGTCGCTCGCGCGCTGATCCCTGCTCCCACCCCACCACGGTGCACCGCGAGGCACCTGCAGCTCAGCGAAGCTGCATCCTGTGCATGAGCACCGTCGTGGCGTCATAGGCATCGACTGCAGCGGCTGCGACCGTCGAGTCCGCACCGTGCGACTGCAGGATGGTCCGGGCCGCCCGCTCGGCGTCGAGGAGCGCGAGCGTGGTGCCCATCTGCGTTGCCGGCATCACGGTGCCGACGCTGTCGCCGGCGAGCAGCACGCGCCCGTCTGCGGCGTGTGCGGCAAGCGACTGGCGGGCGGTGAAGACGAAGGGGCGTCCGATCCGGGTCGAGGGATCGAGGTCGAGCGATCGCATGAGCTCGTCTGCGGCATCGTCGAGCGTCCCGCGTGCAGGCAGCGCGTCGCCGCCACGGTAGGCAACGGCAACGCCCTCGGCCGGGTTGTTGATCGCGAACGCGCCATCGGCGGCCTGCCACCCAAGTCCTCGACCAGGCGCGGCCTGCGCCTTGACGCCGAGGAACGTGCGCTCGGTGGGCAGCAGCCGCATCGGTCCGGCGGTGGGCACGCGTTCGAACTGCGGCAGCTCCGAGAGCGCCGTGTGGCCGCCCGATGCGTCGATGAACCAGTCGGCGCGGAGCACCTCGTCGGCGCCGCGTGCTGCGTCGTGCAGGGCGACCGACACGCCGTCGGCGGCATTGCCGACCGCGCCGATGTCGACGCCGCGGCGGATCGTGACTCCCGCCGCCTCCGCGTGGGCAGCGAGCGACTCGACGATCGCGCGGCGTGACATGAGGTGCTCGCTCGCGGAGATCGCGGTGCGGGTGTCCTCGAGCAGCGATCCCCCACCGACGCGGCGCAGCACGTTCCAGCCGGAACGGTTCACGACGAGCCCTGCGCGCGATGCGTCGTCGAGCGCGCCCGACACGGCACGCTCGAGCACGGTGACGATCGCGCCCGACTCACGCAGCATCGACGCGGCGGCGAGCCCTGCGGGCCCGGCGCCGGCGATCAGTACGCGAGGTGCGGAGGCGACGGGAACCATGCTCGATCAGCCTGCTCCTGCCGCCTTGGTGTTCACGTTCTCGGCCGCGCGACGGGTCTCCCGCACGACCTCGGTACCTGCGTCCTCGAGCTCCCACGACAGCACCTTCGCGCCCTGCACCGCGTTGGCGGCTGCCTCGGCCTCGGCCTCGTCGGCCTTCTTGAGCAGCTGCTCGAGCTGGGTGGCGACATCGTCGCCGAACGTGCGGAAGTCGGTGAGGTGGTCGGCGAACTGGCCGCCCTGGTCGGTGTGGATCTCGTCGAGGATCCGCTTGACCTTGAGCAGCTGGTCGTCGAGCTGTCCGCCGAGCTCCGCGGGCAGGTGCTCGAACACGTCGGCGCCGAGCAGCTTCATGAACTCGAGGTTCTGCGCGAGGCCACCGGCCTGGGTGCGCATGCTCAGGATCGCGTTGTCCCAGAGCGGTCCGGGCTGCCACACGCCGGCGCCGTTGTTGGCGATGGCCTGGTCGAGCCCCGACGCGAAGCTGCGCGCGGAGTCGATGACCTGCTCGGCGATCGCTCGTCCTTCAGCGGAGATGTTCATCGATCAGTCGCCTCCGACGATGTTCGTTGCCGGCTCGGAGGCCGGAGGGGTGATTGCGGATCCAGCGTCGTTGCGACTGAATCCCGGGTTCCAGTCGAGCAGCTCGTCCTCGGCTCGCACGGGCGGCGTGGACGCTGCCGCCGCCTGGTGCGTCGCCCGTGACGCGCCCGGCGCGTGGTCCTCGGCCTTGCGCGCTGCGATCGGTACGCTGATCTCGCCGTCGACGCTGCGCATCACGAAGCCCTCGCCGTCCTGGGCGATGTCGAGCACCGCCTTCTGTGGCGTGCCGGCGTCGAGGTTGCGTCCGGCCGCCTGCAGCTCGAGGATCATGCGGCCGCTCGGATTGGTGACGTGGTTCTTGATCGAGCGGTTGAGCGGACGTGCACCCATCGCGGAATCGAAGCCGTAGTCGATGATCCTCGACTTCGCCGCGTCGGTGACGCTGATGTCGAGCCCGTTCTCGAGCGAGCGTCCGAGCACCTCGGGCAGCTCGAGGTCGAGGATCTGGCCGACCGCCTGCCTGTCGAGGTGGTTGAACTCGACCACGGCGTCGAGGCGGTTGAGGAACTCGGGGCTGAAGAAGTCGCGCAGTCCGGGCTTGCCGGCGGTGGCCTCTGCCGGCAGGTTCGTCGTCATGTAGATCGTTGCGCCGCGCGCGTCGACCTTCTGGCCGTTGCCCAGGGTCGCGCGGCCCTCCTCGATGAGCGCGAGCAGCTTCTGGAACACCTGCGGGTGTGCCTTCTCGACCTCGTCGAAGAGCAGGTGCGCCTCGGGGTTCTTGATCAGCGCGGCAAGTCCGGGCGCATCGTCGTAGCCCACGTAGCCGGGTGGCGATCCGAACAGGCGCGACACCGAGTGCGGCTCGCTGAACTCGCCCATGTCGAAGCGGACCATGTTGTCGACGTCGTCGGTCATGGTCCTGGTCACGACGCGGATCGTCTGGGTCTTGCCCACGCCGGTCGGTCCCATGAACAGGAATGCGCCTGCAGGTGCGTCGGGGTCCTTCATCCCGGACTTGATGCCGATCATCGCCTCGGCGATCTTGTCGGTCGCCTGGCGCTGGCCGATCACCTTCGCGGCGAGGTCGTCGCCGAGCCGCAGCGCACGCTGTGCTTCGTCGGCACCGCCCGCACTGATCGTGCGGCCGTACAGGTTCGATGCCGCCTCCCGGACCGCGGTGACATCGAGCATGTCGTTGAGCAGTCGCTCCGGGTACTGCTCGCGCAGCTGGCGGACGGCCAGGTTCGCTTCGTCGATCTGTGGTCGCAGCGCCTCGGCGGATGCCGCGGCTTCGGCGGTGCCCTCGTCGACGAGCGAGAGGTACTTCTTGACCAGGTCGTTGCGCGTGCCAAGCACCTCGCGCTCGCGATCAAGCTGCTGCAGCGCGGCGTCGAGCTTCGGCTCGAGATCCGCGAGCTGGTTGCGCGCGGAGACGAGCTTGCCGGCCGTTCCTGCCTCGTCGATGATGCCGATGTCGCCGATCACGTGCTGGTGCTCGAGCATCGGGATCGTGGCCTTGAGTCGGCCGACGGTGTTGGACATCTCCTCGATGTGTGGGGGCATGCCGCTCCTCCAGCCGTTCGCGACGCGGCTGAGTGCATGGTCGAGGAGCTCGATCGCGGGATCCGGCTGCCTGCGGTCCTTGACGTAACGGCTCGAGATGCGCTGCACCTCCTGGATCGCCGAGTCGAACGCGACCGTGTCGTGGTGGCGCGACAGCCCTTCCTGGACCGAGCGCAGCACGTCGAGCACCTGCGAGTCGTTCAGCTCGTCGATGCTGACCGGCGCGACGCGTCGAACGAGCGCGCCGTCCTTCGCGATGAACTTGTTGTACTCCTCCCACGTGGTCGCACCGATCAGGCTGATGTCGCCGCGCGCGAGCGCCGGCTTCAGCTGCTGGGCAGTGTCGTCGGCGTTCATGAGCGTGTGCATCTCGTCCATGAACAGCACGACCTTCTCGCCACGCTCGCGCTCGGCAGCGACCTCGTCGACGATGTCCTTCACGAGCTTCTCGAGCGCACCCTTCTCGGGGCCCGCGGCCGCCTTGAGCGATGCCGCGTCGATCGAGTACAGCTTCACGTTGCGCATCGACTCGGGAACCTCGCCCTTCGCGATGCGCACCGCGAGGCCCTCGACGATCTGGGTCTTGCCCACGCCCGCATCGCCGAGCAGTACCGGGTTGGGCTT
Organism: Thermoleophilia bacterium; assembly: GCA_020438525.1. Next base: position 10,695 of record JAGQUL010000080.1, read on the forward strand.
TCGGCTCCGCTGCACGATCGTGAGGATCTGGTCGACCTCGGGCTCGCGGCCGACGAGGTTCTCGTACTTGCCGCGGCGGGCTGCCGCGACCATGTCGAGCCCGACCTCCTCGAGCGTCGGCATGCGACCGATCTCGGTGGTGAGCTGCGCCGCGCGGGTCGTGACGTCGTCGACCGTGTCGTCGAGGATGTCGGCGTGCCCGGCGGCCTTCGTCTCGGTGGCGATCTCCGTGAACGTGCCCGCTTCGGCGATCTCGTCGGGGTTCGAGGCCCGCTGCAGCGCGTCCTTGGTCGTTGCGACCGATCCGCGGACCTCCTCGACCTGCGCCTGCACGCCGAGCGGATTGACCTTCATCTCGCCCTTGCCGCCACTGTCGAGCAGCCGGCTGACCTGGTCACGCAGTTCGCGAACGCCGGTGGTGGTGTCGTCGAGCGCCTTCAGCGATGCGGCCACGCCTTCCAGCCCGTCCACGCCGGTGCGTGCGGCGGTCACCGCGGCGACCGCGTCCTCCGCGTGCGAGAGCGCGGATGCGAGCTCACGTCCGCCCTGCGCGCTCTTGGCGGCGGGGTCGGTCACCGTGCGCAGCACGCTGATGAAGCCGTCCATGTTGGATCGCGCCGCGGTCAGCGACTGATCGGCGATGGTCAGCAGGCGCATGCCTGCTTCGATTCGTCCGGACACGACCGGGTCCCCTTCATCCGTCTTCGACGGGTGCTCGTGCCGAATCCCCCCGGCTGGTGAGCTCCCCCTCCGTCGTCCGTCTATCGCCAATCGTGCCGCTGGTGTTTCGACGACGACCACGTCGTGGCCCATCTGCTACCGTCGTCGCATGGATTGCGACGTAGAGCAGCGACTGGTGCGGCTCGCCGAGACCCTCGACGCACCACGCGAGGACGGCGGCCGGGAAGCGACGCTCACGGCACTGATGCCGTGCGAGCCCGTGGTAGGGGAGGTCGTGGTCGCCTGCTGGCAGGATTCCGACGGTGGCGAGCTCGTCGAGCTGGTGAGGTTCGACGACGGATCCCGCGTGCACGACCAGGCGGCGCTGCGCGAGGCGCTCACGCTGCTCGCCATGGTCGAGACCGTCGAGGAGCTCGCGTCGTTCGACGAGCTGCAGGGGATGATCGACTCGCTCGATGCCTGGTCCGTCCCGGAGGGGCTGGATGCAGACGCCGGCGCGCTCGCCCCCGCGCAAGAGCGGGCACGTGCCAGGGTCGCGGCGCTCGCGTCGCTCGCGCCCACCGAGGTGCGGGTCGCTCGGACGCAGCACCTCGATGCGCTCGGCGCGGCGCTGCGCGAGCTCGAGGCAGCCTGGACCGAGCTCGAGCGGCATGCCGAGGCGTGGAGCGATGCACTGCTCGCGGCATCCGGCGACGATCCGGCTGCGGTCGCTGCCGTGCGATCGCTCTGGGAGGCGCTCGGCACGGCGCGGCGAGGACCGCTCGCACGGCCGATCTCCACGGCGCTGCACGAGGGCCGTGAGGCCGGTGCATCGATGGCAGCGGCGGTCGCCTCCGCCTGAGGCGCGTCGCGGCATGGGTGTGTTCCACTGAATTCTCGCAGCAGGTGAATCACGATGGGGGCCGACTCCGAAGTACGGGTGTCGGCACCGCTGCGCATCCGAGGGGGATGCGGCATGAACCCGCCGGCACCTGGGGGATCACCATGGGCATCAGCCTTGGCAAGGGCCTGTTGATCGCGGCCGGACTTGGCGCTGTGGGCGTCGGCGGCTACATGCTGCTCAAGAACCACAACCAGCCTGCCGACGGCGCCGCCGACGGCTCGTCCGATCCGAATGCCGCGGGCGGCGACACGTCGCTGACCGGCCCGCCGACCGGCACCACGATGGCGCCCACCACCACGATGGGCGGGACGGGCCTCGGCTCCGATCCCACCGGTGCAGCGAATTCGATGCCCGCCACCGGCACCACGTCAACCGCCCCTGCCGCCGGTCGACAGGTCGGTCCGTACACGGTGATGGACGACCCACAGACCGGCATGAGCCTCGTGATCGAGACCGCCACGCAGCAGCCGGTCGGCGTGCTCGACGATCAGGGGAACATGATCCCGGTCACCGTCGATGCGAACGGTCAGCTGCAGATCGTGCAGGACCAGACGAGCGCCGCGGCGCTCGGTCAGGGCACGACTGCCTCGGGCACGAACATGGCCCCGACTGCGGGTGCGAACGTCGGTGGTGCGTCGTCGTCGGGCTATGACGCCGCGACCAAGCAGGAGGCGTACGCGCAGATCGCTGCGGACCTGTTCGCGAACGCCGGAAACGCCACGGCAGGCTCGGCGGCATCCGACGCGATGACCGGCGCGACCACCGTTTCCGGCGCAGGAACGACGACCGGCGGCTACGGCTCGACCGGCGCGTCCGCACCGATCGGCGCGACCGCCCCGACCGGACCCGGAGCCACAGTCGGTGGAACCGGCGCGTCCGCGCTCGCAAGCTCGAACGGCGTGCAGACCCGCCAGGTCGGCGAGTTCACGATCGTCGACGACGGCAGCGGCGT
>JAGQUL010000081.1:0-8942 GCA_020438525.1 Thermoleophilia bacterium
GGACCGCCCCCGCTGGTGGTCGATTCCCGATTTCGGAGCTCAGCGACGCGACGGGCGAAGCCGCACGTGCTGCCGGAACACGCGCTTGGCGCCGTCCCGGGCGGTCACGGTGGTGAGGCGTGTCACCACCAGCTGACGGTGCGTGCGGGCCACTTTCGCGCGTGCTGCACGGCTGATCGTGATGCGTGCGGTCACGCGCCCGCCCTTGCCGCTCTTGCGCGTGATCAGACCGATCGTGACCGGTCCCTTGCCACGCGCACGGATGCCGAGCCGGTTGGCGTCGCGACGGCTCAGCTGGAGCACGGAGCGCACGGTGCATGCGCGCGGGCAGCGCAGGAACAGCGGCACTCCGCGACGCGCCGCGAGTGCAGCGCCCATCGTGGATGCCTTGGGCGCCTTGATCCGCAGTGGCTTGGGCGGCGCCTTGGTGATCGGCACGTACGCGCCGATGCGATCGTTCGCATCGATCGGGTCGAAGGTGCTGGCCGAGGTGGTGATGTCCACGTCGACCGATCCGACCGCGGTTCCATAGACCGGAACCACCACGCTTGCAGACGCGCCGCTCGCGATCGCACCGAATGCGCAGGCGACGCGATCGGCGTCGCCCGAGCAGTTCGCCGGGAGCGCCACGAACCCGCCGCTGCCACGCAGCTTCAGCACGACCTGCGCGGCCCGCGACCCGCTCGGGCCGTGGTTGTCGACCTTGACCGCAAGGCCGCCCGTCCGGGTCGCCTTGATCGCGGCAGGCGACGCGACCGACACGTCGAGGTCGGCTGCGTCACCGCCATTGAGCCTCGTCTCGACCCAGGTGCTGTCGACCGCTCCGGCGTCGGCATCGAAGTACGGATTGCCGGTCGGCATGTACTGGAGCGTGAGCGACGTGACCGACTGGGACGGGTCGCTGAACACCACGACGAGCTCCACGGTCGCCTTGGTGCCGGGCGCCATCCCGGAGATCGGGCACAGCCACCACGTCGCGGACGTGTTCGACTTCGGTCCGCACGGCGCGCCGGTGCTGATCGTCATGCCGCGAATCGCCTGCGACGACTGGAATGTCGAGGCACGGAATCCGATCGAGCCGGATGCGAGCGGCGTGGAGCCGAGGTTCGCAATGCTGCCGCGGTAGCGCACGACGTCGCCGCGGTTGGCGCTCCGGGGGTACTCGTCGAATGCGACGCGGGGCACCTCGACGGTGCCGTCGGTGACGTGGAGCTCGAACTGGTCGCTCGTGCGTGCATCGGGCCCGTCGTCGGACGTCCGGTCCTTGGATGCGTACCCGTACATGTCGAAGGTGCCGAACGAGTCGAGCCCGGTGGCGGGAACCCGGAACACCACGGGCACGGTCTCGCCCGATCCGATCGACGCGATGTCACAGCGAGACGACGTGACCGAGACGCAGCGCGCATCGCCGATCGGTCCGCCCAGGCCGTACGACATCACGCGCACTCCAGATGCGGCATCCGGCCCGAAGTTGGTGACGGCGAACGTGATGTCGTATGCCGCAGTGCCCTTCGCGACCGCGTGCGGTGCAGTGGCGTCGAACGTCGTGACGATGTTGCTCGCGGCACCGGCGCTTGCCGGCACGGCGCACATGACCCATGCGGATGCCGCAAGCGCAAGCGCGCGTCCGATCCGTCGTTTCACCAACCAGCTCATTCAGCATGCTCCTTGATATTTAGCGTTGATTCGAACAGTGTGCTGCGCGAACCTACCCATGATATGGATTCATGAACCTGTCTGAAGCAAACTGTTCGGATCGGCGACACGCCGGCCGTCCGCCTGCGAATCGTCTAGCATCACGCGCATGAGCCCGAACACAGCAAGCACGCCGCCGGTGATGATGGAAGAGCAGATCGGGCACCACGACCCGTTCGCCGAGGTCAACTCCACCGTCTCGCGGGCCTGTGAGATCGTCGGGCTGCCCGACGACGTGCGGCAGATCTTCTGCTCGACCTACCGCGAGATCAGCGTGCAGATCCCGCTGCGTCGCCGCGACGGCTCGATCAGCGTGCTGCGCGGCTATCGCGTGCAGCACAACGGTGCGCGCGGGCCCTACAAGGGCGGCATCCGCTATCACCCGGAGGCGTCGATCTCCGAGGTGCGCGCGATGGCATCGTTGATGACGTGGAAGTGCGCGATCGTCAACCTGCCCTATGGCGGCGCCAAGGGCGGGGTGATGGTCGATCCCAAGACCCTCAACGAGAGCGAGCTCGAGCAGCTCACCCGCCGCTTCACGCTGGCGATCAGCTACGTGCTCGGCGTGAACCGCGACGTTCCGGCGCCGGACGTGAACACGAACGCGCAGATCATGGCGTGGATCATGGATGCGTACGGCTCGCGCTACGGCCACCAGCCCGGCATCGTGACCGGCAAGCCGGTCGAGCTCGGTGGCTCGCTCGGTCGCGAGGCAGCGACCGGTCGCGGCGTGGTGAACATCGTGGCGGAGGCCGCGCACGACCTGGGCATCAAGCTCGACGGTGCGCGCGTGGCGATCCAGGGCTTCGGCAACGTGGGCTCGAACGCCGCGCGGCTCGTGCGCGAGCTCGGCTGCCACGTGGTGGCAGTGTCGGATGCGTCGGGCGGCGTGATCAACCAGTCCGGGCTCGACACCGATGCGCTGCAGACGTGGACCGCCGAGCACGGTGGCGTGGCGGGCTTCACCGAGGCTGATTCATGCACCAACGCCGAGGTGCTCGCGGCCGACTGCGACATCCTGATCCCGGCCGCGCTCTCGAACGCGATCACCGAAGACAACGTCGCCGACGTGAAGGCGCGGATGGTCGTGGAGGCCGCCAACCACCCGCTCAGCGAGGAGGCCGACGCGGCGCTCCAGGAGATGGGCGTCACGGTCGTGCCCGACGTGCTCGCCAACGCCGGTGGCGTGACCGTGTCGTACCTCGAGTGGGTCCAGAACATCCAGCAGTACCGCTGGACCGAGGACCACGTGAACCGCGAGCTCGCGAGCGTGATGAAGCGCGCGTGGGGCGAGGTCTACGCCTACTCGCAGGATCACCACCTGCCGCTGCGCGATGCTGCGATGTGCCTTGCCGTCGCGCGCGTGGCACGTGCCGCGAAGCTGCGCGGCTACATCTAGGCCGACCGCGGCGTCGTGCCGGATCTGCGTGGATCGGGCATGGACGAGCAATGACGACGACCACCCCGTCGAGCGCGACCATCGACGGTCCCTCTGGTCGCGAGGCGCTGCGTCTCGCGCGTGGACTGGCCGGCGATCCCCTGCCCGTGCTGCGTGAGCTGCACGAACGCTGGGGCGACGTATCGCAGATGCGGCTGCCGGGAGCCACGCTCGCGTTCCTGTTCCATCCCGACGACATCGAGCACGTCGTGGTCGGGCACGCACGCGACGTGGACAAGGGACGCATCCTCAAGCAGCTGCGCCCGCTGATGGGACTGCACCTGTTCACGCTCGAGGGCGCGGAGCATGCACGCCGACGCAAGATCGCGAGCGGCGTGTTCCGCCCGCGCGACCTGCCTCCGAAGGTGGCACCGGTCGTGGATGCGGTGACCGCGATGGTGGCCTCCTGGCCCGCGGATGCACCGATCGACGTGCTCGCCGAGCTCGACCTGCTCGTGATCAGCGCCGTGGGCGGCGGACTGTTCGGCCGCTCCATCGAGTCGGAGGCGCCACGCATCCAGGAGCTCGTGCACGAGCTGTACGGCTACCTTCCGTGGGCGACGAGCCCGCAGTTCGCGATCACGGGCCGCCTGCCGCTGCCACGCACCCGCAGGATGCTGCGACGACGACGTGCGCTGACCGCGATCGTCGAGTCGCTCGCGCGCGAGGCGCAGGCGCGCATCGAGGCGGGCGATACAGAGCGCGGCGACGTGGCGACGCTGCTGCTGCAGGCACACGACGAGACGGTCGACGGAGCATCGCGGCTCTCGTTCGAGCAGGTCGTGGACGAGCTCGCCGGGTTGCTCGTGGCTGCGCACGAAGGCGTGGCGCTCACGGTGACGTGGGCGCTGCACGAGCTGGCGGCGCAGCCCGAGCTGCGTGCACGGGCCGAGGCGGAGGTCGACCGGGTGCTCCAGGACGGGCGGTCGGTTGTGCCCGCCGACCTGCGCGAGCTGCCGCTGCTGCGGGCGATCGTCGACGAGTCCGTTCGCACGTACGGCTCGACGATGCTGATCCGTGGGCTGCAGGTGCCGGTCGAGCTGCCGAGCGGTGCTCGGCTCGAGCGGGGCTGGCAGGTGATCTGCGGGATGTACCAGGTGCACCGAGACCCGCGCTGGTGGCGCGAGCCGGAGCGGTTCGATCCCTCGCGCTTCGAACCCGAGGCCGGCGATCGCCCACGGTTCGCGTACTTCCCGTTCGGCGGTGGCCGACGCACGTGCATCGGCTCGCACCTCGGGCTGCAGACGTGCATGGTGATGCTCGCGCAGCTGCTTCGCGACTTCCGGCTCGAGCGCGTCGACGACGAGCCGATCGGCGTGTATTCGCAGGTGCTCGTGCGTCCGACACGGCCCATCCTGATGCGTGCGACGGCCAGGACGCCGGCAGGATGAAACGAATTCGAGGCCGGTACCGACAATGGGGCGAGCGGGCTGTGGCCTACTCCTTGGGCGTCCGGACTGACCTCCCCGGGCGCACATGTGCGAGGGAGGGGGCTGGAAGGACCGTCATCCGCCAGCCCCCTTTCCTATGCTCGAAAACTCGAACCATCCTCGCGCGAGGCGGTTTCCGCGCTATGGTGAGGCACATGCGAGTGCCGCCCAGCCTCGTCGTGGTCGTGGCCACGACACTCGCGGTGCTGGTCGCCCCAGCGACAGCCGCCGCCCGGGTCAATGCGTACGCCGAGGGGTCGACGAGCGTCGGCACGGCCTCGGCAGGCATGGTCCCCACCGCCACCCCGACCTACCTCGTGAAGTCGGGCGACGATACGTTCTTCTTCTTCGTGAAGAACGACACGACGGGCTACGTCGCCGCGTGTTCGTACTGGCGGATCGACGGCGGCCCGTGGTACTTCGCGGGCACGACCGTGCCGTACTCCGTCACCGGCGGCGGGACCGACGGCTCCTTCCCGCCCGACAACCGCTGCGAGGGCCACGTGCTGCAGGCCGCAGACGAAACGTACGCGTTCGCACACCAGCTGACGCTGTCGCCCGGGCAGACCGCCGAGTTCTGCACGCGCCAGTGGGAGTTCGACGGTGGCAGCTGGAGCATCGGTGCACCGGAGGCCTGCCACTCCGTGCGAGCCGACGGCGACGAGCCCACCACGACGCTCGCGTTCTCCGACGCGACCGGCAGGACCGGTGCGACCAACAATCCCAACGGGCTGCGCGCCACCCTGACGTACGCCGACTCGAACCCGCCACGCTTCAACGGCTCGACCTATGGCGACCTGCGGCTGTGCCAGGTCCACGACCGCGACTGCCTCGCGACGGGCGTCACCACCGATGCCTACGACCAGCTGCCGGCATGCACCAACGCGACCCAGACCGGCGCGACCACCTGGTCGTACCCCACGTGTACGTTCGACTGGTCTGGCGCAGACGCGACCGTGCATGAGTGCTTCGCGCTGTACGAGGGTGCCGAGGCCGACTCGCCGCCGTCCAACTACCCGAGCGATCCGCAGGCCGTGGCGCAGACGTTCACGCCGAGCGGCGCGGTGGCGGCCGCGTGCGGCTCGATCATCGTCGACACGATGGCACCCACCGGCACCGCCACCATCAACCGCACGAACGTCTACGTCGGCACGAAGGTCGCCGCGAGCATCGACGCCGCGGACGAGCGATCGGGCGTGGCGAGCGTGCAGTGGACGCTCGACGGTGGCAGCGTCGGCACCGGCACGTCGGTGACGAGGTCGATCGAGTCCGGCGGCGAGCACACGTTCACCGCGACCGTGACCGACGCGGCGGGCAACGTGCACACGAGCAGCGTCACGCTCGAGGCAAAGGCCGCGCCGCCGAAGACCACCACCAACGGTGGCGCGACCACGAACGGCGTGCACATCGATCGCGGCACGGGCACGGTCGTGCGACCGGTGCCGCGCCCCCACCTCGACGACCACACCGGTGGCGGCGGCGTGCAGGGCGGATCGCTGCCGCGGGGCATGATGGTCGTGTCGGTGCCGCGCAGGATCGTGCGCCACAAGCGACCTCGATACCTGCCGATGACGATCCGGGTGCGCGCGCGCAGCACGATCCGCATCACGCTCCGCCAGCAGCTTCGCAACGGCACGCAGCGCGTTCGCGCACGGTCGGGGCTCCGGTTCGTGCGCGGCGGCGTGACCGGGTTCCGGCTGCGGCTGCCGAGCTGGCGCCGGCTCGCCCCGGGCCGCTACGTGCTCACGGTCACGCAGTACCGACCGCACCACAAGGCCGCGACCAAGCGGTTCGTGATCCGCGTGGTGCGCTAGCTGCGCACTGCCGCGGTCGCTACTTCGACGATGCTTCCGACACGTACGATGCGACCGCGTCGGCCTGCTCGCCCTCGAGCAGGTTCGGGGGCATCGCGCCGCCGCCCGTCTCGATCTGCGATCGCACGCGATCCACCGACAGGTCCTTGCCGGTGAGCTTCGGCCCCACGCTGCCGCTCGTGCCGGCAGCGTCGAGCGCGTGGCAGCCACCACAGGTGCTCGTGAACAGGGCCTTGCCGTCGAGGTCGGACCCACCGGACTTCCCGGATCCACCGGAGTCGCCGGAATCGTCGTCGCCTCCACCACAGCCGGCCACGAGCATCGCGGCAGCAAGCAACAGGACCAGGAACGTCATCGGGTGTCGCAGTCGAGCAGTCATGACGCCCTTCTCACCACTTGGCGGCACGCTGAACCCCCGTCGGATCCTCGAACCGCTGCGGTCAGCGCACGAGCGCGTCGGCGACGAGCGCCACGAACACGATCGCGAGCCACGTCATCGACCCGAGGAACGCGCTGCGCGCCGCGAGCCGGCCAGCTGAATCCGGGCCGGCCACGAGCGGCTCCGCGGCGGCCTCGTCCGCACCGCGCGCACGATCGGCAGCCACGAGCGCGTACATGCGTCGCAGCAGGAACACGTTCGCGACGGTGGCGCCGGCCGCGTACACGGCCCCGGCATCGCCCGTCAGCAGCGGCACGTAGGTAGCCGCGACGGTCAGCAGGGTCCAGCGCCAGGTGGCGCGGACGGTCGCGCGCTCGCCCGACTCGGCGGGCAGCATCCGGAACCCTGCGGCGGCGTAGTCGCGCTGGATGAGCAGCGACAGCGGCCAGAAGTGGGCGGGCTGCCACAGGAACATGATCCCGAACATCGTCCACGCCATGACGGAGTCGAGGCCGTTGGTCACCGCGACCCAGCCGACGAGCGGTGGCATCGCTCCGGCCACGCCGCCGAGCGTCGTGTTGTGGACGGTCACGCGCTTGAGCGGCGTGTAGACGAAGTCGTAGAAGGCGCCGCCGGCGAGCGCGCACCATGCGGCAAGCGGATTGACGTACAGGCAGAGCATCGTGCCGCCGAGCGTGAACAGCGCGAGCCCGAACACGGATGCGGCGACGGGACCGATCGTTCCGGCAGCGACGGGACGCATGCGCGTGCGGGCCATCCGGCGGTCGAGGTCGCGATCGAGCACGTGGTTGATCGCGCTCGACCCGCCGATCGACAGCGCGAGCCCTGCGAGGGTGAAGAACGCCAGGTCGGGCGCCGGTAGACCACCCTCGGCGACGACCATCGCCGACGCGCAGGTGACCAGCATCAGCATGATGATCTTCGGCTTGGTCAGCTCGAGCCAGGCGTGCCAGCCGACCGCGGGCTCCGTGCGCACTCGGGAGCGGCGCGAGGCCGTGCTCGAGCTCGCAGGCGCGGGCGCGAGTACGTGTGGGGAGCCGGTCGACATCGCTGTACAGGGTATCGCACCCGCCGCGCGTGCGGCGTCAGAGCGAGAACTGCAGCTGGTAGGTCGCCTGGTTGTTGTCGGCGGTCTTCTCGCCGGGGATCGGGCCCACGAGGATGGTGGTGTCGAGCACCTCGCCGAAGTTCGGCACCTCGTCGAGCGAGACCTTGGCGGTTGCGGTCTGCCCGGGGTCGACCACGTCGATCACGCCGGTGAGGGTGACGGGGTCGCTCTCGCTGCCGCGCATCGTGATCTTCACGGGCACCTGCGTGAGCTGCACCTCGCCCTGGTTGGTGAACGGCACCTCGAAGGTCACGTTGTCGCCGCCCTTGATCTCCGTGAGCTGGCCGGGCACGAGCGTCTGGCCGCTCGGGGTGACGGTGACCTGGCCGCCCTCGAGCTGTCCGCCGCGGATCTTGCCGTCGTTGGGCACGGCGGCCTTGCCGGCGGTGGTGGTGGCGGTGGCCACGGCGAGCCGGTCGAGCATGCTCTTCACGCTCTTGGTGCCGAGCGCCTCGAGGTCGTCGACGAACACCGAGTCGGGTACGGTCACGCCTTCCACCTCGTCCTGCTGCAGCTGCGAGCGGGCGTCGACGGCGAACGAGTCCGCCCAGAGCACGTCGCTCGCGACGAGGCGGGCGAGCGCCTGCGAGACCGCGTCGGCTGCGGCGTCCTTGTCCTTCGCGTCGATCGATGCGCCGAGCGATCGCTGCACCGCGTCGAGGCCGGCGGCGCGGTAGTCGAGGCTGGCGATCAGCCAGTCGTTGGCCTCCTGCATCTGCTTCGGCGGGTCGATCGCCGCGGCGTCGGCCGCGATCTTGTCGGCGCGGTTGGCGAGGTCCTCGATGCGCCCGATCCGCTCGCTGCGGTCGCCGGCGTTCGGGTCGGTGAGGATCGAGTTGAGCTCGTCGCCCTGCGCGGCGCTCTGCGTGGCGATCGTGCGCACCTGGCCGAAGTAGTCCTTGTAGGCGCCCTCGCGGCGAGCGCTCAGGATGCTCGAGATCGCGAACCACACGACGAGCAGCGCCACGGCCGCCACGAACAGCACTGCGGCGAGCCGGTTCCAGTCCGGGGTGATGCGGATGCGGCCGCGCACGGAGGGTCGGGCCGGTCGATCCGA
>JAGQUL010000081.1:8953-15285 GCA_020438525.1 Thermoleophilia bacterium
TGGCCTTGGCCTTGGCAGCTGCGCCGCCGGCGCCGGCGCCGGCGCGCACCTTGGGCAGGCGGCCGGTCTTCTGGGCAGGCGCATCGTCGTCGTCGAGCAGGTGATCGAACTCGTCGAAGTCGTCTGCGAAGGAGGTTCCGGGCTTGCTGCGGGCTGCGTCCATGTCGGGCCTGTCGGTCGATTCCACGTGAGGGTGGTCGGATCCGCAGGGCGAGCAGGCATTTCTGCCGCTCGCATGCGGGTCCGGTCGTGGTGTATGGTGGCGGCTCCCGCAGGCAAGAGCCACCCGAGGCCGCCGCGGGTACCCGGGACGCCCACACACACGTCCCGTCGAGGCCATGTCACTGCTGCGCACCATCGAGACGCGACTCACCCGCCTCGTCGAAGGAACCTTCGGCAAGGTCTTCCGGACCGGCGTGCAGCCGGTCGAGCTCGCGCGACGCCTCGTCAAGGAGATGGACGAGCACCAGCAGCGCACCGTGCGCAACGTGTACGTGCCGAATCGCTACGACGTGTACCTGTCGCGCGACGACCACCGCCAGCTCGCCCAGTACTCGGCCGCACTCACCACCGAGCTGTCGGAGTACCTGACCGAGCACGCGCGCCGCAACGGCTACGCGCTGCTCGGCCGCCCGAAGGTGCACCTGCACCTCGATCGAGACCTGCAGCTGGGCCGGTTCGGGATCGCCGTGAAGATGGAGCAGGCCCAGGGCGACGACGCGCCACCGCTCCCCGTCGATGCCGAGGCCCCCGCGGCCGAGGCCACGTCGGTCGAGCTGCCGGTGGCCGCGCCGGTGGCGGCGGGCGGCACGATGGCTGCGTTCGGACCCGACGGTCCCTTCCCGTTGACCCACGCGCGCGTGCGCGTGGGTCGAGGCAAGGCGAACGAGCTGGTGCTGCAGGATTCCTCGGTCTCGCGCGAGCACGCGGAGCTGCTGCGCGGCAGCGACGACACGTGGAAGGTGCGCGACCTCGACTCCACCAACGGCGTGGCGGTGAACGGCAGGCGCGTGACCGAGCAGGCGCTCGCGCCCGGCGACGTGATCAGCTTCGGGAGCTGCGAGGTGCGCTTCGACCGCTGGGACGTCGACCCCGAAGGCGGCGCCTGATGGACGTCCAATGGCTGCTGCTGGCCGGCCAGCTGCTCGTGGTGGTGCTCGTCTACGTGTTCGTGTGGCGCGTGATCCGCGGCGCCCGACGTGACCTGCTCCGCGCCGGAACCGGCGCGCGCAGCGGTGGCGTTGCCGCGCAGGAGTCGACGATCATCCCGGCCGCCGACGTGCAGGCCGCGCGGCGCTCCGCCGGGCTTGCACAGCCGCGACTGGTCGTGGAGTCGAGCGACGTGCTGCGCGAGGGCATCCCGTTCACGGTCGGTGGTGGGCTGTCGATCGGGCGGCTGGATTCGAACGACGTGGTGCTCGACGAGGGCGTGGTGAGCGGCCGGCACGTGCGGATCGTGCCGCCGAGCACCGTCGTGGACGAGGGCTCCACGAACGGAACCCTGGTGAACGGTCAACTGCTCGACGGACGAGCGCGACTGAACGACGGAGATCGCGTGCAGGTCGGCTCCACCGTGTTCCGATTCGAGGTGGCCGGATGACGCCCCACGACATTCCCAGCGCTGCGCGCAGCGACGTCGGCCAGCGCCGCGACCACAACGAGGACGCGGTCTTCGTGAAGATGCCGCTGCTCGCGGTCGCCGACGGCGTGGGCGGCAGCGCCAAGGGCGAGGTCGCATCGCGCCTGGCGATCGACACGTTCGTCGCCGCGGCACAGGACGTGCTGGTCGCGCGCAGCGGGGACGAGGCGGTGCGCGCGATGGAGCACGCCGTGCTCGCAGCGAACGGCGCGGTCCACCAGTCACAGCTCGACGACGAATCCCGGCGCGGCATGGCCACAACGATCACCGCTGCGGTGGTCCGCGACGGCGGCGAGGTCGTGGTGGGTCACGTCGGCGACTCGCGCCTGTACGTGCTGAGCGCCGCGGGCGCGCGCCAGCTGACCGACGACCACTCCGTCGTGGCCGAGCTCGTACGCAGCGGCCGCCTCGATCCCGGCGACGTGCCCACGCACCCCCAGCGCAACGTGATCACGCGCGCGCTCGGCCCGGAGGCCGACGTGAGCGTCGACGCGTTCCTGGCACACGTCGGACCCGGCGACTGGCTGCTCGCATGCAGCGACGGGCTGACCGAGCACGTCGAGGAGCACGAGCTCGCAGGAATCGTGGTGGAGGCAGCACCCGGCGATCCGGACGCCGCGGCCGCACGGCTCGTGGACCTCGCCAACGAGCGCGGCGGCACCGACAACATCACCGTCGCGCTGGCGCAGCCCGTGCCGAGCGACGTGAGCGGCGAGCTGCACGTGGAGGCGCTGCATGCCGCAGCGGCGACGGCCGCCGCGACCACGACGTCGATGCCGGCGACCATGGGCGGGGCGGACGATCCCGTGCCGGCCGAGGATTCCGGCCCGCTGCCGCGCGTCGCGGCCGACGGCGATGCGGAGCCGGAGGCGTCCGACGAGCTGCCGGCGATGCAGCCGATTCCGCACGACGAGGACTGGCGCGACGACGAGCGTGACGACGAGCGCGACCTGCGCGCGTGGATCGTGGCGCTGATGGTGCTGATCGTGGTGTTCGCGATCGTGGCGCTCACGTGGAGCCGCTCCTACTTCCTCGTGGAGCGTGGCGACGGCAGCGTGGGCATCGATCGCGGCTTCCCGGTTGCGGGGCTGTCGACGCGCCACGCCGAGAGCGACGTGCTCGCCGACGATCTCGACCCCGCGGACCGCGAGCGTCTCGTGGACTCGCACCGGATCCTCTCCGAGGCAGACGCGCAGCAGGTGCTCGACGACCTGCCGACCCGGCTCGACGCGGTCGATGCGCCGGCTGCGGGGCAGGGGGCCTGACGTGGGCCGAATCCGCACGCCCCGCGCGCGGGAGGCGGTCTGGCTGGTGTTCGTCGGGATCGCCGTTGCTGCAGCGTACGGCACCGTCTGGCTCGCGCGACAGAAGGTCGTGACCGGCGAGGCGCTCGCGTGGGGCGGCGCGTTCGCGGCGCTGCTGCTGGCAGCGCACCTCGTGGTTCGCCGCGCGCTGCCGCTCGCCGATCCGTGGCTGCTGCCCGCGGCGGGACTGCTCACCGGGATCGGAATCACGATGACGTTCCGGATCCGCCCCGACCTGTCGGGCAAGCAGACCGCGTGGTTCGTGCTGGCGCTCGTGCTGACGAGCGCGATGGTGCTGCTGATCCGCGACCATCACGTGCTGGAGCGCTACAAGTACGTGATCGGCGCGGGCTCGGTGCTGGCGCTCGCGATCACCGTGAGCCCGCTCGGCAAGACGGTGAACGGGTCGCAGCTGTGGATCGACTTCGGGCCCGTGCAGATCCAGCCTGGCGAGTTTGCGAAGCTCGGGATCGTGGTGTTCCTGGCGGCGTACCTGCGCGAGAACCGCGAGCTGCTCGCACTGCGTTTCTCGCCGAAGCACCTCGGGCCGCTGCTGCTGTTCTGGCTCGCGAGCCTGATGCTGCTCGTGCTGATGAACGACTTCGGCACGAGCCTGCTCTTCTACGGATCGTTCCTGCTGCTCGTGTTCGTGGCGACCGGTCGCGCGTGGTACCCGATCGTGGGTGGCGCGGCGTTCGCGGCCGGTGCTGCCGTGGTGTACCGGATCGCGCCGCACGTGCAGCACCGCTTCGACGTGTGGCTCGACCCGTGGGCCGATCCGGGCGGCTCCGGATACCAGCCGCTGCAGGCGCTGTTCGCGATCGCCGACGGCGGGCTGTTCGGCCGCGGCCTGGGGCAGGCGTACGTGGTGACGAGCAGCGGCAACACCGTGATCCCCGATGCGCAGACCGACTTCGTGTTCGCGGTGATCGCCGACGAGCTCGGGTTCGTGGGCGCGGTGGGCCTGCTGCTCGTGTTCGTGGTGTTCTCGTGGCGCGGGTTCGCGATCGCGGCCGGCTGCCGCGACGGGTTCAGCAAGCTGCTCGCGTTCGGACTCAGCGCCGTGTTCGCGATGCAGGCGATCATCATCGTGGGCGGCGTGGTGCGGCTGCTGCCGCTCACGGGCCAGACGCTGCCGTTCGTGAGCTACGGTGGATCCAGCCTGCTCGCGAACTGGCTGCTGGTCGGTCTGCTGCTGATGATCTCCCACCACGGCGCCGCGGAGCGCCTGCGCGAACGGGCGGAGGTGCACGCATGAGCAGCACCATGAACCGCCGGATCGCCCAGGTGTTCACGCTGCTCGGCGTGGGCTTCGGCGGCATCGTGGTGCTGCTGACGTGGTGGCAGGTCGTCGTCGCCGGGGAGCTGCGCCAGAAGGACCTCAACAACCAGACCGCCTACTACGAGCAACGGGTCGCGCGCGGGTTCATCACGACCGCCGACGGCGTTCGACTAGCCGGACGCGTGTCGAAGGAAGGCGCGAACGGCGACACGATCTGGTCGCGGCGGTACCCGGCGGGAACGCTGGCGGCGCACGTGCTCGGCTACGACACCCGCGGGCACAGCCGCGCGGGCGTGGAGCGCGCGATGAACGATTCGCTGACCGGCTCGACCCGCAACCTGGGTGCGGTGGTCGGCCTGCTCGACGGCAACGATGCGGCGATCGGCGACGACGTGCGCCTGACGATCGACTCGAAGGCGCAGCAGGTCGCGCAGGACGACCTCGACGTTCGCAAGGGCGCGGTGGTGGCGATCGAGCCCGACACCGGTCGGATCCTCGTGGCGGCGTCGGCACCGACGTTCCGCAACCAGCAGGCGATCACGAACTTCGACGCGATCACCGCCGGCGGTGGATCGGCGCTGCTCAACCGCGCGACGCAGGGCGCGTATCCGCCGGGCTCGACCTTCAAGCTCGTCACGACCACCGCCGCGCTGGAGAACGGGGAGTCCCCCGACCGGACGTTCGAGGGCGGCACCGTGTTCAAGGTGCCGGGCGAGGACATCCACAACTATGCGGGCGAGGTCGCGCCGCGCGGGCACACGCTCGCGGAGGCGCTCACGCACTCCTACAACACGACGTTCGCGCAGCTGGGCACGGAGCTCGGCGACTCGGCGATGCGCGAGCAGATGGCGAAGTTCGGGTTCTTCGAGCGGCCGCCGGTGGAGGCGCTGCCGGCGAGCGAGGTGCGGGCAAGCGGCCTGTACGACTCGCAGGGCAACCAGCTCAAGCCGGAGACGGCCGTGGACGTGGCGCGCGTGGCGATCGGACAGGAGCGGCTGCTCGTCACGCCGCTGCAGATGGCGCTCGTCACCGCGGCGATCGCCAACGACGGCAAGGTCCCGGAGCCGACGCTGCTCGACGAGGTCACGCGGCCCGGCGGCGGGCGCACGGTGCGCTCGGGACGGCAGGCGACGTGGAAGACGGCGATGTCGCCGCAGACCGCCAGCGAGCTCACGCGGATGATGGAGTCGGTGGTCGAGGAAGGCACGGGCACCGCGGTACGCCTGCCGGGGATCGACATCGCCGGCAAGACCGGCACAGCGGACGTGGGCGCGGGCAAGCTCGTGGCGTGGTTCGTCGCGTTCGCACCGGCGAACGATCCGAAGGTGGCGATCGCCGTGGCGATCGAGGACGTTCCCAGCGGCGGCACGGGCGGCACGGTCGCGGCGCCGATCGCGCGCGACGTGCTGGCGCAGCTGCTGCAGGCCGGGAGTGGCGCATGATCGGCGACGATGCGCAAGCATGCGGATCGACGCGCATGCGCCGAGGGGCGGGAATGAGTCGGTACGGGCGCGTCGAACGGGTAGGTGGAGCAGCATGGAGACGATGAACGACCCCCTGGTTGGCAGCACGTACGACGGGCGATACCGCATCGAGCGCCGGATCGGCTCGGGCGGGATGGCGAACGTCTATCTCGCGCAGGACGAGACGCTCGGTCGTCGCGTCGCGATCAAGGTGCTGCACCAGCGCTATGCGGAGGACTCCCAGTTCGTCGAGCGGTTCCTGCGCGAGGCGAGCGCGGCGGCGCGGCTGAACCACCCGAACATCGTCCAGGTCTACGACCGGGGACAGGCGGATTCCACGTACTACATCGCGATGGAGTACGTGGACGGCATGACGCTCAAGGACCTCGTCCGCCGGCGCGGCGCGCTCACCGAGCAGGAGGTGCTCGCGTACGGGCGCCAGGCGCTGCACGCGCTGCGCTTCGCGCATCGCAACGGGATCGTCCATCGCGACATCAAGCCGCACAACATGATGGTCGACACCGACGGCCGGCTGAAGATCGCCGACTTCGGCATCGCACGCGCGGCGGCCGACGCCGACCACGGCCTGACCGAGGCCGGCTCGATCGTGGGCACCGCGCAGTACCTGTCGCCCGAGCAGGCGC
>JAGQUL010000397.1 GCA_020438525.1 Thermoleophilia bacterium
GACGGGCTCGCCGGCGACGAGATCCCGCTCGGCGCGCGGATCATCGCGGTCGCCGACGCGTGGGACGCGATCACCTCGGACCGCCCCTACCGTGAAGGCCAGCCGGCGTTCGTCGCGCTCGAGGAGATCCGGCGCTGCTCGAACACGCAGTTCGACGACCGCGTCGTGCGCGCGTTCATCGAGGTGCTCGCGCGCGACCCGTGGATGTTCGGCCTCACGCCCGAGGACGTCGCGACGCGGCGGCCGCTGCCGGCGCCCGTTCCGGCATCGCGCGGAACCGAGCTGCGCGACGACGACCACCTGCGTCGCCCCGGCGGCCTGGTCACCTCCCGCTCGGCCGAGATCGACTGGTCGGAGGGATTCGGCGAGGACGACCTGCGCGCCGGATGAACGGCACGGGTTGCGAGCGTCCGCGCCATGGGAAGGACGGTGCCATGACCATGGATTCCGCAGCGCGACAGGCACCTGGACGATCCCGCACGTCGAGCAACCAGGCAACCCCGATCCCCGACTACGACGCGTGGGCGACCGACTCGTCTTCGCGGTGGTGGCTGCAGCACATGCTGGCCGAGTCGGGGGTCGACGCGCTCGACGACCGTCACGTCGAGCGGCTTCGAGCGGTCGGCACGGTGGTCGGGTCGGTCCACATGCGTGACGCAGCCGATCGTGCGAACCGCAACGACCCCACGCTGCAGGCGTGGGACGGGTATGGCAGCCGGATCGACGACGTGCGCTTCGACCCGGCGTGGGACGAGGTGTTCGGGGCCGTGAACTCGAGCGGCGTGTGCGGGCTGCCGTGGCTCGACGAGCGTGCCGGCTACCTCGTGCGCGCGGCGGCGATGGAGCAGTGGGCGCGGCTCGACATCGGGGTGATGTGCCCGGTCACGATGACCGGTGCGGCGGTGCCGGTGCTGCTGCGCGACGAGGATGGTCCGGGTGCCGAGATGGCGCGACGAATCCTCGATGCGGCCGCGGCGGGCACCGGTCGCGACCACCCGTCGATGGGCATGGCGATGACCGAGCCGCAGGGCGGCAGCGACCTCTCCGGCTCGTCGACCGTCGCGATCGACCAGGGCGACGGGACGTTCCTGCTGCACGGTCACAAGTGGTTCGTGTCGCACGCGGTGGCGGACGCGCTGCTGGTGCTCGCCCGTGAGCCCGGGGTCGGCGAGGGGTCGCGCGGGCTGTCGTGCTTCCTCGTCCACGGCTGGCTCGAAGACGGGTCGCGCAACGGGATCGAGCTGCAGCGGCTCAAGGACAAGCTCGGCACGCGCTCGCTCGCCTCGTGCGAGGTCGTGCTCGACGGGGCCCGTGCCACGCGCATCGGCGAGCCCGGACGCGGCGTGCCCACGATCATCGAGATGGTCGTGCACACCCGCATGGACTGCACGATCGGAAACGCCGGGATCCTGGCGCGAGCAGTCGGCGAGGCAGTGAACCACTGCCGCACGCGCAGCGCATTCGGCGCACGGCTCGTGGACCAGCCGCTGATGCGCATGGTGCTGGCCGACCTGCTGCTCGAGCGCGAGGCGTCGCTTGCGATCGCCTACGAGGTAGCCCGTGGATTCCAGGTCGCCGACCGCGTGACGAGGCTCGTCACGGCGGTCGCGAAGTACTGGGTGACGCGCCGCGCGGTGCAGGGATGCATCGAGTGCGTCGAGACGCTCGGCGGCAGCGGCTACACCGAGGAGTTCGTGCTTGCGCGCCTGTATCGGGACGCGCAGGTCAACTCGACCTGGGAGGGGTCGGGCAACGTGATGGCGCTCG
>JAGQUL010000398.1 GCA_020438525.1 Thermoleophilia bacterium
GTCGCCCTGCGTTGCGGGCCAGCGCGCGGCGGCGAGCGCGTAGGTGCAGGCGGAGCCGGCAGCGGTGATGGCCTGCCGGTAGGTGTGGTCCTGCACGCCGCCCCCCGCGAACACGCCGTCGGTGTCGAGCCGGCGGGTCGAGCCGTCGCGCGTGTCCCTGAGCGTCACGCCCGTCACGGAACCGGTTCCGTCGTCGAGCACCTCTTCGACCGCGGCCCACTCGACGAACTCGATCTTCTCGTTCGCGCGGGCACGGTCGAGCATGATCTTCGATGCGCGGTACTCGTCGCGCCGGTGCACGATCGTGACCGACGATGCGAACTTCGTGAGGAACGTGGCTTCCTCCATCGCGGAGTCGCCCCCGCCGACCACCACGAGGCGCTTGTCGCGGAAGAAGTACCCGTCGCACGTCGCGCACGTGGAGACGCCGTGGCCGAGCAGGCGCTGCTCGCTCTCGAGGCCGATCATCCGCGCCGTGGCGCCGGTGGACACGATGATCGCATCGGCGGTGAACGTGCGATTGCCGACGTTCACGACCTTCGGGGTGGCGGTCAGGTCGACCAAGGTCACGTCGTCGGTGAGGAAGGTCGTGCCGAAGCGCTCGGCCTGGTCGCGGAAGTTGAGCATCAGCTCCGGACCCATCAGGCCCTGCGGGAAGCCGGGGAAGTTCTCGATCTCGGTGGTCTGCATGAGCTGGCCGCCGGCCTCCATGCCCTCGATGCACAGCGGAGCGAGCTCCGCGCGCGCGGCGTAGATCGCTGCCGTGAGGCCTGCCGGGCCACTGCCGATGATGATGAGTCGGTGATGTTCGCTGCCGTTGCTTGTCATGCCCGACATCCTAGGCATCACGCAGCGGATGCGTCGTATCGACGACTACATTTGGCCCGGAAGAAGTCGGGAGGCGAAGCACCCTCCCCAGGTGTGCTCCGCCTCCCTGCGATGGCAAGACCCCACGATTCTCCCGTCGATCCCCCCGAAACTCCGGGCGCGAGGTGCCATGTCGGTTTCCGATCCGGACCCGTCAGATGACGGGTCCGGCCGGAATGTGTCGCAGCGGTCAGGACTGCTGCGTGGTGTTCTGGTTCGGGTTCTGCGCCGGGCTCTGGTAGGCCGGGCTGATCCAGTTCGGATTCGGGTTCTTCTGGTCGAAGCTGTCGGTCTTCATCGTGCGAAGCGCGATTGCCAGCTCCTTGAGGTGCGCGTCGGTGAGCGACGTGGTCAGGCCCATCTGGTCACCCTTGTCGCCGTCACGGTCACGCGTGGTGACCATGCGGTCGAACTCGGTGCCCGGCGCGTCGACCTTGAAGTCGCGCAGGATGTACGAGACGTCGTCGTTCTTGCCGGGTCGCTGGCCCTCGAGCGTCGCACCCTTCGCGTAGGTGTCCCAGCTCACGACCGTGCCGTCGAAGAGCGTGACCTTCGCGGCGCCGTAGCCGATGTCGAACTTCTCGGAATCGCCGCCGTTGCCGTCGTTGATCACGACGTGCGGGTCACCCCACAGCTCGACGCTGTTCTCGGCCTTGCCCCCGCTCGCGGTGAGCTTGGCGCTCCAGCGATCGTCGTCGTTGTCGAGGGTCACGTTGCCCTCGTACACGCCGGCGACCTCGGTCTTGGGCGGAGGAGTCTGGGTCGGGACCTGGGTCGGGACCTGGGTCGGAACCTGCTCCGGTCCACCGTTCGCGCCCTCGACGTCGGTCTTGACCGGCGGGCCCTGCACCACCGGCGGCTTCTGCGCCGGACCACCGTTGTCGCC
>JAGQUL010000399.1 GCA_020438525.1 Thermoleophilia bacterium
GATCTCCTGCTCCCAAAGCAGGCGCCTTACCAGGCTAGGCCACACCCCGTGACGAGCCCCATGCTACCCCGCCCGGCGACGGATGGCGATGCCGGGCGTGCCGGTGCCGGGTGCGCCGCGTCAGCACCCGCTCGTGCTGCCGAAGTGGCTGGCGTAGACGAGCGCGTCGTCGAACTGCTTCCTCGAGCCGTCCACCATGGGCGTCCACTGCGCGAGCCGCAGCACCGCCATGCCCTGCGCGTCCCAGCTCGGATCGAGCAGGTTCTCGCGGTGCCCGCTCGAGCGCAGCCACCCGAGCACGATCGCGCGCGGCGTGCCGCCGGCGCCACCGCCGACGCCGAGGTTCTCGCCCACACGCCAGCGTGCGCAGCTCACGCCGTAGCCGGCCTGCAGGAACGTCCGGCGCACCGCGGTGTCGCAGGGCGTGTGGCCGAACACGTCGCAGCGCGCCAGCAGCCGGACCTTGGCTGAAGCGCTATCGTCGAGCGCCGACGCACGAGGCAGCACGAGCAGGCCCGACTCGCGTCGCGCGTGGTCGACCAGGCAGGTCGCCGCGCGTGCCAGCTCGTCGACCGGGGCCGCCGCATCGAGCTGATGGGCGCACGTGCCGGGCGGCGCGAGCAGGGGAGTCCACCGCACGGCCGGATCGACGGTCTCGCTGGGCTCGTTCACCACGGAGAGCTGGTCCTGCGCGGCCGCGCCGGCGTCGGCCTGGTCGGTCGTGCTCGACGACGAATCGCTCGCGTCGGTCGCAGGCGTGGTGGTCTCGGTATCGGGCGCGCCCGATACCGACGTGTGGTCGTCGTTGCTCCCGCAGCCCGCGGCCAGCAGCAGCGCGGCGGTGGTCGTCGTCGCCCACCACTGCCACGATCGACGCGATGACGAGGTTGCGGCCATGCCGTGACCTAACCACATCGGGGCGGACGAAACCGCATGCGCGAATGCGGCGTGCGAACCGTCGCCGTGCGCGCATGTTGGAAAAGGTGCAGGACTGGGTATAACTGCAGAACGGCGCGGTCCGGCGCCGGTGAAGCGGACAGGAGGACATCGTGGGCTCGTCGTCGTTCAAGGTCGGAGACAAGGTCGTCTACGCACCCCATGGCGCCGGGACCGTGATCGAGTCCACCTATCGCGACGACGACTACGGCGAGTACCTGTCGATCCACATCACCCACTCCAACATGACGCTGATGGTCCCCGCGACCGTTGCCGAGGAGAAGGGCGTTCGACCGGTGATCGCGCAGTCGCGCGCGAAGAAGCTGCTCAGGTCGCTCAAGGACGAGGGTGACGCGCTCCCCGACAACCCGCAGGTGCGCTCGCGCGCAGGCGTGGAGCGCACCAAGACCGCCGACGCCGAGGAGATCGCGGCAGTGTTGCGCGATTACACCGAGCTCGAGCGCGGCGGCAAGAAGCTGAGCGCCACCGAGGCACGCACGCTGATGCAGGCCAAGTCGCTGTTCGCCGGCGAGCTCGCGCTCGTGGAGGACATCGAGGTCAACGATGCGCTCGTGCGCATCGAGGTCGCGCTCGGGAACGATCCCGAGGATGCGCCGCAGCTCGGCTGATCGAGCGGCGCGGTCGAGCGTCGCGGTGGCTCAAGCCGCCATGTCGAGGTCGAGCAGGCTGCGGACGAGCCGCGCCAGGTCGGCTGCGGAGGCGTCGCCCGCCGCGCGCTCGTGCGGCTCGTAGAGCGAGACCGGATCGATCTCCAGGGCACCGCAGACGAGACGGAGCATGCCTTCCTCGCGTGGGTCGATGCGTCCGTCGGACTGCGCGATCGCGACGAGGTCGTCGACGAGCAGCTGGGCGAGCGACGGATCCTCGATGGTCTCGATGAGCCGGCGCAGCAGGTCCTCGAGCTTCGGTGGGTTCGCGACGAGCGCGAGCAGCAGCTGATCGAGGTAGCGGCGCTGCGGCGGGGTCACGTCGCACTGCTGCACGAGCTCCGCGAGCCCGGTGATCTCTTCGTCGTGGATCTCGTCGTCGGCAGCGGCCATGCCCACGACCAGGTGCAGGCGCAGGGCGGCGAGCTCGAAGTCGACCGAGGAATCGATTGCTGCGTGGTCATCCATGTGGACGACCATCGGCGTAACGGGTGGCAGCCTTGAACCGACCAGGATGCGTAGGATCGGCCCATGGAGATCGTCGCCGTGCCGCCACAGCACACAGTCGCCCCGCCCGCGGGCGTTGCCGATCGGCTCGAGGAGCTCGGGAGGATCGAGCTCGTCCGGTTCGACTACCGTCCGGTCCCGGCGCCGAACGCACCGCCGAGGCTCGCGCGGGTGGCGAGCGCGGTGCCTACGTGGGATGCGGCGACGATCGCGCAGTCGCAGGAGCTCGGCTGGGACGAGTTCTGGCAGGCGCACCCCGCGGGGGTGGG
>JAGQUL010000082.1 GCA_020438525.1 Thermoleophilia bacterium
GTGGCGGGCGGCGTTGTCGAGCAGGTTGTCGATCGCTCGCGCCGCGGCGTGCCGGTTCGCGGTTGCGGTGACCGCTGCCGGCGCATCGACGCGCAGGGCGTCGTCGCCCAATTCGTGCCGCCGCCGCGCCCGTTCGACCCGCTCGGCCGCGAGCTCGTCCAGCCGAACCGGCTCGACCTCCAGGTGGGCCTGCTCGCCCCGTCCCAGCTCGAGCACCTCGTCCGCGACGTGTGCCAGCGCACGGGCCTCGTTCACGATCGATCGCAGCGCCTCCGCGACCTCGGCGGAGGGCTGCTGCTCGAGCGCGAGCTCCGCCTCGAGCGCGATCGTGGTGAGCGGCGTGCGCAGCTCGTGCCCCGCCTCGGCCAGCATCCGCAGCTCACGCCGCCGCATCCGCTCGACCGGCGCGATCGCAACGCTCGCGAGCGCGTACGCGAGCACCACGCCGACCACGAACGTCACGAGCGACCCGACCACGAGGTGGCCGTAGAGCGCGTCGGCGATCCGCTCGACGGTCTTCGGCTCGACCTCGTCGAACGACTTCCACAGCGTCTCCTGCTGCTCGTGGATCCACCAGCTCGCCGCGACCAGCGCCGCGAGCAGCGATACCGCGAACGCCGCGGTGAGGCGAAGCACCACCACCCGGCGGCTTCGCGCGTTCACGTCGACACCCGCAGTCGGTAGCCGACGCCACGAACGGTGTCGATCCGCGGCCCGTCGGGTAGCTCGTCGAGCGCGCGCCGCGCACGCCGGACCGCGACGTCGAGCTGGTTGTCGCGAACCGAGTCGTCGTCGGGCCACAGCTCGTCGAGCAGCCGCTCGCGGCGCACCGGTCGTTCGCCGGCGTGCGCGAGCAGCGCGAGCAGCTCCGCTTCCTGGCGGCGCAGCCGAACCGTCGCCGCGCGCCAGGTCGCCTCGCTCGCGACGCGGTCGATCGACAGCTCGCCGATCACCACCGGCGGCTCGTCCGCGTCGGTTGCGTCGACGGGCTCGGCCGGCGCGCCCGAGCCATCGGCGGCGCGGCTGCGCAGCAACGCCCGCACGCGCGCGTAGAGCTCGCGCAGCGCGAACGGCTTGACCAGATAGTNNCACCGGCGTCGAGGCCCTCGACCCGATCGTCGACGCTCGCGCGCGCGGTGAGCATCAGCACCGGTACCGCGTCGCCGCGCTCGCGCAGCGCGCGGCACAGGTCGATGCCGCCCATGCCCGGCAGCATCCGGTCGAGCACGACCAGGTCCCACTCGTGGCCGGGCGCGAGCCGTGCCAGCGCCTCGTCGCCACGCGCGGCGATCGTGCAGCGCCATCCCTGCCCGGTCAGGCCGCGCTGCACGAGCTGTGCGAGCCGCGGCTCGTCCTCCACGAGCAGCACGCGCGCGCCGGATCGGTTGTCGTCGCCCTGCGTCACCACCAGATCGTACCTGCGCCCGCCGCGTCGCCCGACGCGCAGGACAGGTTGTGGACAGGCACCCGCAGTACCGTGGCAGCCATGATCACCGCAGTCACCATCCTCGGCCTCCCCGCACACCCGCTGATCGTCCACGGCGCAGTGGTCGGCATCCCGCTCGCCGCGCTCGCGATGCTCTACTACGCCGCGTTCCCGAAGTATCGCGAGATCGCGTGGTGGCCGGTCGCGATCACCGTCGCCGCCGCCTACCTGTTCTCGATCCTCGCCGGCTCGACGGGCGAGGAGCTGCAGCACGCGCTCAAGCACTCCAGCTACATCGAAGACCACGCGAAGTGGGCCGGCTACCTCGGCGCCGCGATGCACGTGTTCGCACCCGCATCGCTCGTCTGGCTCGTCGTCGACCGGCTGCGCCGCACGCGCGAGAGCAGCGGGGAGCCGGTCGCCGACTGGA
Organism: Thermoleophilia bacterium; assembly: GCA_020438525.1. The sequence continues at coordinate 1,857 of JAGQUL010000082.1, forward strand.
TGCTGAAGCTGCGCATGGTCGCGATCCCCGTATCGCTCGTTGCCGCAGTCGTCGCGCTCAGCCTCGTCGGGATCGTCGGGCACCTCGGCGCGAAGGCCGCATGGCACGAATCCCCGGCGGCGAGCGCCAAGGTCCGCGCCGGCGGCTGACCGGCATCAGCGCGCGTCGGCGCGCAGACGCAGCAGCTCGCGACCCCGCACCGTTGCGACGTGTCGGTAGCGGTCGTCGACCAGCCGCGAGATCTCACCGTCCCGGTCGAACCCGTACGCGCCCGGGCGATTCCAGCGCACGACCCACGTCGGCGGCGCAGCCCCGCCGAGCCGTTCGACGATCCCGGACTCGACGCCCGGCGCGTGCGCCTGCATCGCGCTCCACAGGTACGGGCTCGTCGACCGCAGCCCGCTCGCATGCACCACGCCCGGGCGTGCGTACAGCACCTCGATCGTGTCCCCGCGGTCGGCACGCTGCTCGACCGCACGCCCCACCTCGCGCGCGGCGTCGTCGAGCGACCCCGAGTGCGGCATCGCGCTGCGCAGCGCGGGTCCGGCAATGCCCAGCACCAGCAGCACCCCGACCAGCATCGCACCCACCCGGGGACGACGACCAGCAAGCCACACCCCGGCTCCGACCGCCGCTGGTGCGACCAGCTGCAGCAGGTAGTGGCCCCAGTAATAGCCGCCTCCGAGCACTCCGACCACTGCTGCGCCGAGCCACGCTGCGACGAGGAGGCGCTGCGTGCCGCGCAGCACACCGAAGATCCCCGCGCCCGCCGCAGCGAGCGCGAGCAGCAGCCCGGATGCGACCAGCGGCGCTGCGAGCTGCGACGGTGCGTTCGGAGTCGACCCGCCCGACACCACGTCGAGCCGGAACCCGACGATCGCATCCCACGCTGCCCCGACCCCACCCGGCGCGAGCAGCGCCCACGCGAAGAGCGCGGCCGACGCAATCGCGACTGCGCCCAGCCACCGAACCGCGAGCGACCACTGCCCCACCGCTTCACGCCGCCCGGCGATGCCGACCACGACCACCACCAAGCTGCCGGCAACGAGCGCGTCGAACGCGGACTGCTTGACCAGCACGCCCGAGACCGCAAGCACCCCTGCGGCCGCGCTGCGCCAGCTTCCGCGTGCGCGACCGACATCGGTCGCGAGCAGCGCGACCGCCGGCGCGGTGAACGCCGCCGCAAGCAGCTCGCCATAGGTGTGGTCGGCAAGCAGCGTGGCGGCAGACACCAGCGGCGCCGCCACGATCGCCGCCCAGCCGGCAGCCTCCTGCGATCCCGCCACGACCCGCGCCACCCACGCACACGACACCACCACCACGACCGCCGCGATCGCGCCCAGCACCCGCACGCCGTCGAGCCCACCGAGCACGTCCGCCAGGCCATACAGCAGCGGCAGCAGCGGCGGCCGATCGAGGAAGTAGGCGCCGTAGGCCCCGGCGTCGCCGGGCGCACCGGCCAGCCAGGCATGCCCGACGAGCGAGCTGCCCGCCTCGTCGTTGGTCGGGGCCGCTGCCCACGCAGGCACTCGCAGCAGCAGCGCGAACAGGGCCGCGCCCACCACCGTGGCACGCGCCTGCGAGCGCGCGCCACCACCTGGTCGTCGTGCATCGATTCGCATCTCTGAGCAGTTCCCGTCGTCGCCCGTAGTTCCTCGAATTGACCTTTGCGCAGCCCCGACGGTTATCTGCGTTTTACTGCCGTTCAGCGAATGGTATACACGGCCCGAACGGCGCGCGGATGCGCCGACCGTGTTCGTGCCGACCCGGGGGTGGGGCCGGCGAAACGTGAAGAGGAGTTCTCCATGCACCAGCCATTCAGGGCGCAAAGCGGAGCCGTGGCGTGGACGCCACGGCTGCTGCTCGTGCTGCTCGTCGCCGCGACCAGCCTGTTCGTGGCTGCGTGCGGCAACGACGACAACAATGACAAGGACGCCGACACGTCCGCGAATCTGGACTTCCCGCTGATCGCGCCGGCGTTCGACGCGAAGTACCTCACGGCGCTGCCGCGCGAGAACTGGATCACCAACGGCGGCACGGTGCACAACGACCGCTACTCGCCGCTCGACGAGATCAACGACGGCAACGTCAAGGACCTCAGGGCCGAGTGGAAGGTCGACCTGCAGTCGGCGACCGAGGCCAAGTACTCGCACGAGAACCAGCCGATCGTCTACAACGGCGTGGCATACGTCTCCACCGGCGAGAACGACCTGTTCGCGATCGACGTGAAGACCGGCGAGACCAAGTGGAAGTACGAAGGCAACCTCGACCAGAAGATCTCGACGGTCTGCTGCGGCTGGCTCAACCGCGGCGTCGCGATCGGCGACGGCCGCATCTACATGGGCCGACTCGACGGCGACATGGTCGCGCTCGACCAGGAGACCGGCAAGGTCGACTGGCAGGTCACCGTCAGCAAGTGGAACGAGGAGAACGGCGGGATCACCGCCGCGCCGCTCTACTACGACGGGATGGTCTACACCGGCGTGACCGGCGGTGAGTTCGGCGTTCGCGGACGCGTGACCGCGCTCGACGCGAAGACCGGCGAGGAGAAGTGGCGCTTCTACACCACCGCCGGCCCGGACGACACCACGCCCTGCAACGAAGGCGAGGACTGCGAGACCGCCGGCGACAGCTGGGCGGGCGACAGCTACAAGACCGGCGGTGGACCGGTGTGGCAGACCCCGTCCGTCGATCCCGAGCTCGGGCTCATCTACTTCACGACCGGCAACGCGAACCCGGACGTGGACGGCAGCAAGCGCGCAGGGTCGAACCTGTACACCGCGTCGTTCGTCGCGGTCGACGCGAAGACCGGCAAGCACAAGTGGCACTACCAGACGGTGCACCACGACATCTGGGACTACGACCAGCCGAGCCCGACGGTGCTGTTCGACGCGGAGGTCGACGGCAAGACGGTGCCGGCGATCGCCGAGGCGGCGAAGAGCGGGTGGATGTACGCGCTCAACCGTGAGACGGGCGAGCCGATCTGGCCGGTCAAGGAGACCCCGGTCGGTCAGAACGAGGAGCAGAAGACCGCGGCGACGCAGCCGATCCCGCAGTACGACTCGTTCTCCGACCACATCGTCACCGACGCCGACGTCAAGACGATCGCGGACCAGGTCAAGAGCAACCCCGAGGGCAAGGGCCTGAAGGTCGTGAAGCCGGCATCCGACAAGCCCGAGGACAACGTGTTCTCGCCGCCCGGCAAGCAGCAGGTGACGGTCGTGGCGAACGGCCCGACCGGTGGCACCAACTGGCCGCCGTCGAGCTACAACCACGACACGCACATGCTGTACGTCTGCGGCCTCGACGGCAAGGCGGGCCTGTACCCGTCCGGCGTCGACGAGTGGAAGGCCGGCGCGGTGCGCCTGGGCTCGGTGCTCGCGGTCCGACCGTTCGGCGACACGCCCGGACACCTCACCGCGATCAACGCCGACACCGGCGAGATCGAGTGGAAGTACGACATGTCGGACGGGCAGTCGTGCTACTCCGGATCCACCACGACCGCAGGGAACCTCGTGTTCGTCGGCCAGAACGACGGCAAGCTCGTCGCGCTGAGCGCCGACAAGGGCGAGAAGCTGTGGGAGTTCCAGACCGGTGCCGGCGCCAACAGCACCGCCACGGTGTTCGAGCAGGACGGCGAGGAGAAGATCCTGTTCGTCGCGGGCGGCAACTCGCTTGCGGCGTCGCCGCACGGCGACAACCTCTGGCTGTTCAGCATGAGCGGCACCGGCGAGTCGCTGCCCGGCATCGAGAAGGGCGCCGCGTCCGGCGGCGTGGACCACTTCGACAAGAACGGCAGCTCGTCCGATACCGGCACCAGCAGCCAGTCCGGTGGCACCGACAACCAGTCCGGCGGCACGATGACCGCCGACATCAAGCATGGCGAGTCGGTGTTCAACGGCAACTGCTCGGTCTGCCACGGCACCTCGGGCACGGGTGGCAACGGCGGTCCCGACATCACCAGCGTCACCGACGTGCAGGTCGCCCAGAAGCAGGTCACCAACGGCGGCGGCGGCATGCCGGCGTTCGGCAACCAGCTCACCGAGCAGGACATCCTGGACGTCGCGACCTACGTCGCGCAGTCGCTCGGCAAGTAACCGCGCGCTTCGCGACATCCCACGACTCCAGTCGGGGTCCGGCTTCGGCCGGGCCCCGACGTGCATCTGCACCCATCCCCCAACCCCGGGAGGGGTCAGTCGCGGTGCGCGCTGGGGTCCATGCCCCTGGCCGCGCGCGCGTCCTTCGCGCCGTGCCGGTTGGTGAGCTCGAGCGGGACCTCGTCGGTGCCCCCGGCCCGGACCGCAGCCATCGCCGCCTCGATGTCGTCGATCGCCTGCCGCGACTTCGGTGCCTCGGCGCAGTAGCGCGTGGCCTGCGCGAGCGCGATGCGGCACTCGGGCATCCCCACCGAGCGGACGGTCTCGAGCGCAGCGGTGGCGAGCACGAGCGCCATCGGCTTCGCGGGGCCGACGTCCTCGGCCGCGAAGATCACGAGGCGGCGCGCGATGAACATCGGGTCCTCGCCACCCACGAGCATCTGCGCGAGCCAGCGCAGCGCACCCTCGGGATCGCCGGCCCGCATCGACTTGATGTACGCGGACGCGTGGTCGTAGTGCTGGTCGCCGGCACGATCGAAGTCGATGCGACGACGATCGCTTGCCTCGTGCACCTGCTCGGGAGTCACGACGCGGTCCGGCGAGAGCAGCGTTGCCGCCTCGAGCAGCGTCAGCGCACCGCGCGCATCGCCGCCGACCCGCTCGAGGATCGCATCGATCGTGCCGGCGGCAAGCGACACGTCGCCGCCGCGCGCGAGCCCGCGCTCGTCGTCGTCCGCCGCGCGCTGCAGCAGCTCGGCAAGCTCGTCGCGGTGCAGCGGCTCGAGCTCGTAGGTGACGAGCCGCGAGAGCAGCGCCCGGTTGATCGACACGTATGGATTCTCGGTGGTGGCGCCGACGAGCCGGATCGCGCCGGCCTCGACCGTGGGCAGCAGCGCATCCTGCTGCGCC
>JAGQUL010000400.1 GCA_020438525.1 Thermoleophilia bacterium
TGTGCGTCAACGACGTCATCACCACGGGGGCGCGACCGCTCTTTTTCCTCGACTACTTCGGCACGGGCAAGCTCGCCCTCGGGGTGGGCGAGGCGGTCATCAAGGGTATCGCGGGCGCGTGCGCGGAGTCGGGCTGCGCGCTCCTGGGCGGAGAGACGGCAGAGCTGCCGGGCATGTACGCCGACGGCGAGTACGACCTCGCCGGCTTCGCGGTCGGCGTCGTGTCCAAGCCGCGGATCGTCGACGGACGGCGCGTGGTCGTGGGCGATCGCCTCCTCGCGCTCGCGTCGAGCGGCCTGCACTCCAACGGCTACTCGCTCGCGCGGCGGCTGCTCGACGAGCCGCGACACGTCGAGGTGCTGCTGCGCCCGACCCGGATCTACGTGCGTGCGCTGCGTGCGCTGCGCGACGCCGGGCTGTCGGTGCACGCCGCAGCACACATCACCGGTGGCGGGATCGTCGAGAACCTGCCGCGCGTGCTGCCCGACGGCTGCGGCGCGGTGGTCGAGGTGGACTCGTGGGAGCGGCCCGCCGAGTTCGACGAGCTCGTCGAGCGCGGCGGGCTCGACCGGCACGCAGCGCATCGGACCTTCAACATGGGCATCGGCATGGTGCTCGCGGTGCCGGCCGAATCGGTGGAGCGGACGCTCGCAGTGCTCGGCGAGCAGGGCGATCGCGCGTGGCTCGTCGGGACGGTCGAGGCAGGGGTGGCGGGCGTCGACCTCGTCGGGGGCGACACGTGACACCACGCTTCGCGGTCCTCGCCAGCGGTACCGGATCGAATGCGATGGTGCTCGCACGGCGAGCTGCCGACCAGTCGATCCGCGGCGAGCTCGCGGCGGTGATCGTCGACCGCCCGGATGCGCCCGTGCTCGACCGGTGCGCTGCGGCCTCGGTGCCCGCGGTGCTCGTCGACCGCGGCCGGTTCGGGTCGCGCGACGCGCACGAGCACGAGCTCGTGCGCCTGCTCGGCGAGCTGCGTGTCGACCTGGTGGTGCTGGCCGGCTACATGCGCATCTGCGGACCGGTGTTCCTCGACGCGTACGAGGGTCGGGCGATCAACCTGCACCCGTCGCTGCTGCCCGAGTTCCCCGGTCGCGACGCGATCGGCGACGCGCTCGCCGCGGGCGTCGAGCGAACCGGCGTGACCGTGCACTACATCGATGCCGGCGTCGACAGCGGTCCGATCATCCGGCAGGTCGAGGTCCCGATCGACCCGGCCGACACGCGCGCCACGCTCGCACCCCGAATCCATGCGGCCGAGCACGAGCTGCTGCCCGCCGTCGTCGCCGACCTCATGGCCACGCTCGAACCGATCGGCACCCCACCCACCGACACCCAGGAGGACCTCCCCACATGCAGCGCGCACTGATCAGCGTCTCCGACAAGACCGGCATCGTCGAGCTCGCGACCGCCCTGGCAGGCGCCGGGATCGAGCTCGTGTCGACCGGCGGCACCGCAGCCACGCTTCGCGACGCCGGCCTCACGGTCCGCGACGTGGCCGACGTGACGGGCCAGCCCGAGGTGATGGGCGGTCGGGTCAAGACCCTGCACCCCCGCATTCACGGTGGACTGCTCGCGCGTCGCGACGTGCCCGAGGACATGACGCAGCTGGACGAGCTTGGTGGCGCACCGTTCGATCTGGTCGTCGTCAACCTCTACCCGTTCCGCGCCACGATCGAGGCCCCGTCGACCACCCCGGAGCAGGCGATCGAGCAGGTCGACATCGGCGGGCCCGCGATGCTCCGCGCAGCCGCGAAGAACCACGCGCACGTCGCCGTGGTGGTCGACCCCGCCGACTACGGGCTGGTGGCGGCGGCCGCCGCGGGCGGTCTCGACCAGGCAGCGCGCACGCGGCTCGCGGCCAAGGCGTTCCGGCACGTCGCTGCATACGACGCGCTGGTGGCGCAGTACCTGACCGAGCTCGCCGGCGACCCGTTTCCCGAGCAGCTGACGATCACCTACGACAAGGTCCAGGACCTGCGCTACGGCGAAAACCCTCACCAGAGCGCCGCGTTCTACCGCGAAACGGACGCCACTGCGGGTATTGCGGCCTATACCCAACTGCAGGGCAAGGAGCTGTCCTACCACAACATCGCCGACGCCGACGCGGCATGGGAATGCGTCAAGGCCTTCGAGCGGATCACCCCGGCCTGCGTCATCGTGAAACATGCCAACCCCTGCGGCGTGG
>JAGQUL010000083.1 GCA_020438525.1 Thermoleophilia bacterium
CGATCTTGTCGTCGAGCGCGCCGAGAGTCGCGGCGATCGCTCGTTGCTCGGCCATCGCCGGGAGATCAACCATCTCGGTATCGAGAAAATGCTCGAACTGGAAATTCGCGATGCCTGTAGAGCGGTTCTGGTACGACCATGTACGGCCGTCCGCGTACATGCCTTGAAGCCACCAGTACACGTAGTAGGGGTCGGCGCTTCGCTGATCGATACGAACCAACTTACAGAAGCTGGCGGGTATAGCGGGTCGGCCAATCGACTCAAGTAGGCGGGCGCTTGCGAACACCGTCCTCCCCGTGGGACGATCCGAGGTCCCACCAGATCCTTCGAGGATGATGTCACCGGGCTGCAACAACCGCTGTGGAATCTTCCTCGCTGACTCCCAGCGCACTGGCACACCACTGACATCGCCGACAGCGGCCGATGGAAAATCGGCACCGCGAATGACAGCTACTTGCTCAAGCCCGTCTTCCGATTCATCGCTCCCCCATCCACCACCAATGGCATGAGTAACCAATTCTCGCATTGGTCGGCAGATTCGCGCTGTCACGCGAGTTCCCCCAGCCTTTCACGAATCACGGCCTCCAGCTCGCGCCCGCGATCGAATTCGGCCAGCAGCTCCGATGTCAGTCGCTCGATTTTCTCGTCGATCGGCTCATCGTCGGCCTCGACCTCCTCGGCGCCCACATATCGGCCCGGCGTGAGCACGAAATCATGTGCGGCAATATCCTCGATCGACGCGGCTTTGCAGAAACCGGGCACGTCCTCGTACTCGCCGTCCTTGTTGCGCCAAGCGTGGTAGGTGTCGGCGATTCGTGCGATGTCGTCGTCGGTGAGGTCGCGCAGCTTGCGGCTCACCATCATGCCGAGCTTTCGTGCGTCGATGAAGAGCACCTCGCCGGTGCGCTTGCGGTGGCCGTTGCCGTGGCGGTTCTTGGAGACGAACCAGAGACTCACTGGGATGCCTGTGTTGAAGAAGAGCTTGTCGGGCGCGGCGACGATGCAGTCGACCAGCTCGGCTTCGACGAGTTTGCGGCGGATGTCACCCTCGCCGCCGGTCTTCGACGAGAGCGAGCCGTTGGCGAGCACGAACCCCGCGGTACCGTTCGGCGCGAGGTGGTGCACGAAGTGCTGCACCCACGCGAAGTTCGCATTGCCTTGCGGCGGAGTGCCGTATTCCCAACGACGATCGCCGTCGAGCTTCGCATCCCACCAGTTGGATACGTTGAACGGCGGGTTGGCGATCACGAAGTCGGCGCGCAGGTCGGGGTGCAAATCGCTAGTGAAGGTGTCAGCCGAGCGGTCGCCGAGGTCGGCCTCGATCCCACGCAACGCGAGGTTCATCTTCGCGAGCTTCCAGGTGGTGTCGGTGAACTCCTGGCCGTAGACGCTGATATCGGTGCGCTTGCCGCCGTGCACGCGTACGAACTCGGCGCTCTGCACGAACATGCCACCCGAGCCACAGGCGGGGTCGTAGACGCGGCCGTGGTACGGCTCGAGCATCTCGACGAGCGTCTTGACCACCGAGCGCGGGGTGTAGAACGCGCCGGCGTCCTTGCCGGTCTCCTTGCCGGCGAACTGGCCGAGGAAATATTCGTAGACGCGGCCGAGCACGTCGTCGGAGCCGTGGTCGTCGGTCTCGGTGAAGCCGATCGAGCCGATCAGATCGACGAGCTGCCCGAGCCTGCCCTTGTCGAGCCCCTCGCGCCCGTAGTTGCGTGGCAGCACGCCGCGCACGGACGGGTTCTCCTTTTCGATGAGGTCCATCGCGTGATCGATCACCTGTCCGATCGCGGGGAGCTTGGCTGCGTCCTGTACGGCGTCCCAGCGCGCTTCGGCGGGCACCCAGAACACGCTCTTGGATGCGTACTCGTCGCGGTCTTCGAGGAAGCGCTCGCGGCGCTCGGCGTTGGGGATGTACTCGTCGGAGTCGGGATCGGAGAGCGCGGCCTCGATCTCGTTGCGGCGGGTCGTGAAGCGGTCCGAGATGTACTTGAGGAACACGAGCCCGAGCACGACGTGCTTGTACTCGGAGGGCTCCTGGTTGCCGCGCAGCGCGTCGGCTGCATCCCAGAGGCGCTGCTCCAGCGTCTTCTCCACGCTCTTCTTCGCTGACTTACGTGCCACGCGCCTGCCTTTCGAACGATCGATCCTCGAGCATCCTAGGGAATCGGCAGGAAGCACCAATTCCCTTGATTTGCACCGATATGACGCGGATCCGACGCGAATTGAACAGGGTGCAAGAGTGTATGGGGACGATCGTTGGGGCGTAGCGGATTCTGGTCATTTCCATGAAGACATGGAAATGCCCAAGGGATGTGCCAGGGAGTCGCGGTTGGGCGAGATGCTGGTCAGGGCGATGTGGCGATGGCATGGACGGATCAAGGAAGGATGGACGAGACGGTGACGGTGAGATCGTTTCTTGATTCGACCGCAACGACCACGTCAGCCGGGACGCGCTTCGCACCATCGGTGC
>JAGQUL010000084.1 GCA_020438525.1 Thermoleophilia bacterium
AAGGACCACGGCGACAGCTTCCGCTTCGAGGAGCACGTCGGCATCTCGATCAAGCCGATCAGCGAGGAGGGCACGCGCCGCGTCGTGCGCTTCGCGTTCGAGTTCGCGCGCGCGAACGGCCGCAAGAAGGTCACGAGCGTGCACAAGGCCAACATCATGAAGTACTCGGACGGCCTCTGGCTGCGCATCTCCGAGGAGGTCGCGAAGGAGTTCCCGGAGATCGAGTTCGAGGACCGCATCATCGACAACATGTGCATGCAGCTCGTGCAGAAGCCCGAGCTGTATGACGTGATCGTCGCCCCGAACCTGTACGGCGACATCCTGAGCGACCTCGTGGCAGGGCTCGTCGGCGGGCTGGGCATGGCGCCCGGCTCCAACGACGGCGACACCGCGCACGTGTTCGAGCCGGTGCACGGCTCGGCGCCCAAGTACGCCGGCCAGAACAAGGCGAACCCCACCGCGCAGATGCTGAGCGCCGTGATGATGCTCCGCCACCTCGGCGAGCACGACGCCGCACAGCGCATGGAGGACGCGATCGCGGCCGTCATCGCGGACGGCAAGGACGTCACCTACGACATGAAGGACGACCGCAACGACCCCACCGCGGTGGGTACGTCGCAGTTCGCCGACGCGATCATCAAGGTGCTGGGCGCCCGGGTTCCCGCCTGACCTGCCTCGACATCCGTGATTCCTCGAAGGGGGCGCTCCGGCGCCCCCCTTTGTCATGCCGCGGACGACGTCGAGGTCGTCGTCTCCAACTACATTCGTCGACTGTGCCACGATGGCGACGATGCGATCGCGTGGGCTGACCACCATCTTCACGTTCGACCAGGACTTCGCCCGCGCGGGCTTCACGGTGCTGCCGACGGCTGCGTGACGGCAGCACCGTCGTCCGTCAGCGGCAGGCGCACCTCGAAGCAGCTGCCCCCGTCGTCGTCGCCCACGGGGACCACGTGGATCGAACCACCGTGCGCGTCGGCGATCTGGCGGCAGATCGCCAGGCCCAGCCCGGTTCCCGACGCGGTGCGTGCACCCGCCGAGGATCGCCAGAAGCGTTCGAACAGGTGCTCCGCGTCGGCGGGGTCGATCCCGATGCCATGGTCGCGAACGGTGATCACGGCAGCTCCGGCGTGACGGTCGGTCGACAGCCGCACCGTGATCGCCGTGCCTGCGGGCGAGAACTTGATGGCGTTCGACACGAGGTTGTCGACGAGCTGTCCGAGCCGCTCGCCGTCGCCGAGCACGTGCACCGGCGCGTCGGGGAGGTCTGCCTGCAGCTGCAGGTCGGCCTGGGCGACATCGCCGCTCGCGACGTCCAGGCAGGTCGAGAGCACGCCGACCAGGTCGACGCGGGCCTGCTCGAACGTCATCGTGCCGGCATCCATGCGTGCCGCGAGCAGCAGGTCCTCGACCAGGCGCAGCAGCCGCCGCGTCGCGGAACGCATCACCGGCAGGAGCCTGCGCGCGATCTCCGGCAACGCATCGTGCTCGCGCTGCTCGATGGTGTCGATCGAGCCGGCGATCACCGTCACGGGCGTGCGGAACTCGTGCGACACGAGCGATACGAACTGGCTGCGCGCGGCCGCGAGGCGACGCTCCGGGGCGGGATCCACGAACGTGCCCACGATCGCATCGTCGTGCGGGTCGTGGCGCAGTCGCGCCTGCAGCACGCGACCGGGGTCGGCTGACACCCGCACGTCGACGACCTCGGGCAGGTCGCTGCTCGCTGCGCGGACGCGATCGATCGCGTCGTGCAGCACGTCGTGGTCGAGCGGGTCGATGAACTCGGTGATGTCGTGGCCCTCCGGCTGGAGGGGCTCGTGCGCGACCGTGTCGAACCACGAGCGGCTCACGAATTGAACCACGTCGGCCGCGTCGATGCGAAAGATCACCTCGGCGACCGAATCGACGACCGATCGGTACTCGCGCTCGCTGCGTGCGAGCTGCTCGGTCCGTGCCGCGACGATCGCCTCGAGACGCTGCGCGCGGCCGGTCAGCACGAGCGCGAGCGTGCCGGTCGCGATCGCGAGCAGCATCGATGCGATCGAGATCGGGATCATCGCCAGGAAGATCGTCGACTGTCGCAGGTATCGGACCGACGGGCCGAACGCGAGCCGGATCCGGGCGTCACCGACGGCCATGGTCGCACGATCGACGGTCGACGCGCGCGTCGGCTGCACGATCGCGCCGGGGTCGATGCGGCTGTCGACGAGGAACCGCTCGTGCTCGCCGCCGACCGCATGCCACTCGTCCGTGTCGCCGCCCGACGCAGCCACGCCCGCATCGTCGAGCAGGTGCCCGTCCGACGCCGCGAGCAGCAGCTCCCGCAGGTCGACCGACGCGCTCGCGGTGGCGACCACGCCGTTCAGGTCGACCGTCCGATACACCAGTGCTTGCAGCTGGTCGTCGACCGCCACCGCGGCAGCGAGGTCGTCGGTCCGGAGTGCGCGGTCGGCGAGCGTGGAGTCGGGCAGCGGTGAGCTGGCGGACTCGTCGAGGAGGTGCCACGAGTCGCGATCCAGCTGGCTCCTGCTCCATGCGTGCACGTCGCCGAGCCACGGAGCCGCATCGGGCAACCGCGTGGGGTCCTGCAAACCGGCTGCGCGTGCGCGCGCGATCGAGTCGAGGTCCTCGGAGAGACCGTCGATCGCAGCCTCGGCGCGGCGCACGTATCGGTCGTTGCCCGTCTCGAACTGCTGCGCGACCCGCCTGGATTCCACGTCCATCAGCACCGCGTGCAGCACCACGAGGGTCACCATCGTGGCGATGCTCGTGAGCAGGATCGGCAGGCCGCGCCCACGCCATACGTCGCTGGGACCGGCGAGGTACGCGACGATCGGCGCGACCAGCAGCACGCCCAGCCCGTCGCCGTTGAAGAACCCGAACGCCACCGATGCGATGCCGTTGAAGTCGGGGTACGTGATCGACCGGAGCACCATTGCCGGCGGTCCCAGCACGGAGCCGACGAGGCAGCTGACCGGTCCCGCCAGCAGCAGGAACAGCGCTGCCGACGACGTGGTCGTGAGCGATCGGTCGCGGACGAAGCGGCGCACGAGCCACGTGCCGAGCGCGGCGTGACCCACGACGATGACCGACTCGAGCAGCACGCCACCCACCGTCTGGGCGAGCGTGACGCCCGGGGCAAGGTGGTTCGGCATCGACCAGTCCACCACGCGGGTGAGCAGCCCCAGGATCGCGCCGACGAACAGCCCGGGGAGCGTCCTGTAGCCGCGCACGTACACGATCCCGAACGCCAGGCCGGCGGGAAGCCAGATCACCGACGTGAAGAAGGGGGGCAGCGAGAGCTCCGCCGCGACCGTGCATGCGACCGCGTACGCGACCACCACGGCCAGAAAGTCGAGCAGCAGGGTCTGGCGGATCGTGTTCGGGCGAACGATGGGTTCGGCGGGCGTTTCACGCATCTTCCGATGATCGTACCGAAACGCGCGTGTGCACCACCAGAGCGTGAGTTACGACAAGCTGGACGGGAGGGCCGTGAACACGAGGTCCGTGGAGTACGTTCCCGCGAGGGGTGACGCATCGAACGACATGCGGTATCCGACGCGGACGTCGAGTTGGCCCCATGCCGTCGCAAGGTACAGTGGCGTGCTGGGACCGGGCACTGCTCCCCACTTGCTTGCCTCGATGTCGTGCAGGTCGGCACCGGATGCGGGAGCGTAGCCCCACCGTGACTCGCTGCGCCAGTCGCTGTGGAAGCCGCCTTCACCGTTGTACTCGCCCTTCGTGTCGAGCACGGTCAGGCCTGCGTGGCCCGGGTTGTCACCGGCCGGCCACCAGTCGGGATCGGACCCGAACGGGACATCGAGCAGGTTCGCTCCGCACGTACAGGTCGCTGCAACGGTGTCGGACGAATCATTGACATACAGTTCGGCGCCGCCGCCGCCGGTGTCGATGCTCACCCCGAACTCGCTGAGCGCGGTCGAGCCGGCGGTGACCGTACCTGCATCGACCGTTCCCGTCTCGACTGCGATCGTGATCGAGCTGGGAGCATTCTGCACGTAGTAAACATACACGTTCGTCCACGGGCTGGCATCGCCGTCCGCATCGACCGTTCGAGCATGCCAGCACATCCTTCCGCCGGGAGCGCTGGTGGTGGTATCGAAGGATCCGACATCGCCCTGGGCAAGGCCCGGACCCCATGCTCCGGTCTCCAAAGTCTCCCCTTCGTCGCAGTACCAGCCCTCGCCCATCTGCTGCGCGAATGTCTCGAATTCGATCGTGCCGCTGTCTGCAGGATCGTTGAAGTTCGCCCGTGCCTGCAGCGTCGGCGGGTCGACCACCTCTTCCTCGTGGCTCGGCCCCAGCGGGGTCGGTGGTGGTGGTTCGGCCGGGAGCGCCGCGACGATCGAGACCCCGGTCGTGCACGCGGGAAGGCCGAAGAGGTCGAGGGAGCGCGTGCGAACGCATATCCGGTACTGCTCGCCGACAGCCATCGCCAGCGGAATCGTTGCGGAGGTGACGTTGCCAAGGCTCGTCCAGCCGACAGCGCCGCACTCCGGTCCCCAGTTCCAGGGGTCGGGTCCGGTCCACGCGCTCACGCACACGTCGTATCCCACGACGGTCCCCACCGCATCCGTGGCCGGATCCCACGTTGCGTGCAGCTGCGTCGTGTCGACCTGCGAGTCGATGTCGTTGTGGGGCCACGGGCCATCGAGCGGCACAGTGGCGGGGAACGACGCTGGATTGAGCACGATCGTGAATGCTCCGGGGGAGTACCAGTTGCTGTGCGACACCTGGATGTAGTACGTGGTGCCTCCGGTCACGTCGAACTCCTTGGGGTCATCGGTGCCGTCGTATGTGGTGGCGTACGTTTCCCGGCTGAGCGAGGCCAGGTCTGCGCCCGTGAAGACGGTGACGTACAGGTAGTCGTCGTAGGATTCCACGCCCAGCTGCGCGGTCATGTCGGTCGGCGCGGTCCAGCTGTACCAGACCGAGTGGTTGGGCGCATAGGAGCCGCTGCCGATGTTGGGCTCTCCGGGCTCGGTCGTGGCGTTGACCATCGTGCCGCTGAATCGTGCTCGTTGAGACGGCAGCACGATCGCGTTCGCGAAGTCGTCGTTGGCGGGGATCTCGATCACGTCGGTACTGGTCTGCGCCCATGGACCGGACTGAGCGAGGTTGTCCACCACCCGGGCGCGCCAGTACCACGTCTGACCGGCGGTCAGCGGTGCAGTGACCGTCCACGTCGCGTCGTCACCGTTCACGAGCCCGCCGCCGGAGCTGCCCGAATCGACCGTTGCGGTGCAGGTCGCGTCGGTGCAGACCTGGAACTCGACATGTCCGGGTCGGGCGGTGTTGACGTGTCGGTAGGTGGCGTGGAGCGTGGGCGTGGTGTCGCCGGTGGACGCGCCTCCCGGGCTGCCGGTCACCGCCGCGAGCGGCGCGTCGGCCTTGATGACGATCGTTCGATTGCTCGACCATGGCCCGACGTAGAGCAGCTCGTCGATGCCGCGTGCTCGCCAGTAGAGCGTCGTGTCGAGCGGCAACCCGGTCGTCATCGTGAACGTCCCGCTCCCGCCGATGGGGATGCCGCCACCGCTGACTCCCGAATCGAGCACCGAGGTGCAGCCGGAATCTGCACAGACCTGGAACTCGAGGGTGCCGGTATGTCCTGCCTGCGGATGGTTGAACTGTGCGGTGAGGTTCGACGCATCGAGCGCGTACGCGCCGTCCGACGGCGCGGTGAGCGTCGGCGCGGACGGTACCGGTGCGGAAGTGGCCAGGTTCAGCGGGAAGGTGCCCGTCGTGCTGGAGTAGCTTCGGACCCGGATCTGGTACGTCGTCCCCGCGGCCGCTGCAAACGTCACCGAGCTCGCTAATCCGCAGCTGTCGTCGTTGCTTGCGACTGTCGTGAGCGAGCCAACGCTCGATCCGGTGTACACGCTCAGGTAGGTGTCGAAGCTGGCGCCACACAGGTCGATCGTCGCCGTGGCGGCCGCGGGTGCGACCCATTGGTACCAGACTGTGTAGCTGCCGGACGGTTCGCCGTACTCGCTCGACGCCGCAACGTTTGTTCCGCTGGTGGATGCAGACATGCCTGCCAGTACCTGGGCAGCTGCGAAGTCGTCGTTGGGCGGCGAGGCTGTCGCGGTGATGGTCATGCTGCGCGCGTTCGACCAGTCGCTCGTCACGCCGTAGTCGTCCGTCACCCGCGCGCGCCAGAACGCCGCGCCCGGCGCCAGGTCTGACGCTGGCTGCCAGGAGCCGACTGCACCACTCGTGGCAAGGGCTGAACTGGCTCCAGATCCCACGACGGTTCCTCCCGCAGCTGCGCAGGACTGCGTGGTCGCCGGGTTCGCAGTGCAGATCTCGAACTCGATCGTCGACGTCGCGCCGGACTGCGGTTGGTAGTGGGTCGCCCAGAGCCGTGGTCGCGCGCCGGTCGTGGCGGACGACGACGGCAGCTGGAGCGTTGCGTACGTCGCATACACGTAGAAGTACCGGTAGCTCGACCAGCTGCTCGTTCCGCCGAACTCGTCGGTCGTACGCGCATGCCAGTAGCGTGTGCCGGTCGTCAGCGCCGTTGCCGGTTGCCACGAACCGGTGGCGCCGTTCAGCAGCCCCGAGGCGCTCGTTCCGCTGGCAAGCAGCGTCCCGCCAGCGTCGGTGCAGCTCTGCGACGTGGACATGCTGGTGGTGCAGACCTCGAACTCGATCGTCGACGTGGCGACGGGATCCGGATGGTTGACGGTTGCGGTGAACGTGGGCCGGAATCCTGTCGAGCTGTACCACCCGGGGGCGTTCAACGTGGGCGCAGTCGGAAGCGGCGGTGGCGCGGCTTCCAGGACCAGCGACTGCAGCGCGATGCGGCCAGGCGCCTGCAGTCCGATTCGGTACGTCGTTCCTGCGGTGGCAGTCCAGGTGATCGGGGTCGTGGACTGATCGAACTTCTTGCCTGCCACGCGAGTCAGGGTCGGGTGCGTTGCGCCGGTGAACACGCCGACGTCGATCCTTTCCGTCATCGACGCGGGCTCGATCTGGTACGCACCGGAGCTAGGTGCAGTCCACTGGTACCAGACCGTGACGCCGCTTTCGGACAGGTAGGAGCCGGACAGCGAGCCGGCTTCCCCGGGCTCGCGGGTGGCACCGACGAAGTCGACGTCGATCGGTCCACCCCCACCGGGAAGCGCCTGCGCTGCCGACAGGTCGTCGTTCGCTGGCGGGGAGGCCAGGTCGATGTCGAACCCGATGTTGCCTTCTGAACCGTAGTAGCCGCCGATGCGAACGGCGTAGGTCGTTCCGGCCACGACCGGCATCTGCACGCGGCCGCCCATCCCGTAGGTGTCGAAGCCGCCGCAGCCCTCGTCACGCTCCGCGAGCGTAGTCAGGCCACCCACCGAGCTGCCCGTGTAGACGCCCATCACGCCGTCGTAGTCGCCGCCGCACGACGAGAAGTCGGCAGTCCCGGATGCCGGTGCGGTCCAGTTCAGCCAGACCGAGCTGCGGTCGCTCCACGGCATCGGCTCCCCCGGCTCCCACGACGCGTCGACGTTCGTGCCCGACCAGGAGTCCGACGCGCCGACGAGCGTGATCGCGTCGACGAAGTCGTCGTTCGCGGGGGTCGGGAGCAGCTCGATCGCGCGTGGCGCCGACCAGGTGGAGGCGTGGGTGAGCTCGTCTGTGGCGCGAGCACGCCAGAAGTAGTCGCCTGGCGGCGTGGCGGTCGTGAATCGAATCGTCGGTTCATCGCCGTCGTGCTGGCCGGCAACAGATGCAGTAGCAGCAACCGTTCCACCGGCAGCGACGCATGACTGGGCGGGGGTGGGTGCGACGGAGCACAGCTCGACGTCGATGTCGTTGACCGCAGCTGGCCGCGGATGGCGAACCCGAACCGTGACGCCGGGTCGCTTCGCCTTGACCTGCACGGCGTCCGATGGTTCGAGCAGAGCCGGTGGCGCCGGTACGTCGCTGGTCACGTCGATGCGCCGGCCTTCGGTCCATGGCGAGTGAACGCCGGCTCCGTCGACCGCTCGGGCGTGCCAGTACCATGTGCCGACCGGCAGGGCTGGACTCGTCCACGTCGCATCGTCACCGGGCGTCACCCACCCGGCCGAGGTGCCGCTGGCCTGCAGCGACCCGCCGCTCGTGACGCAATCCTGGTCGGTCATCGGCGTGCTGCACACCTCGACCTCGGCTCGCAGCTGCGCGCCGGAATCGATCCTGTGCCCGAGCGTTGCCTCGACATCGAGCGTGGCGAGCGTCACTGCACCGTCGTACGGCCAGACGTCGTCGACCGCTGGACCGTACATTCGAACCAGAAGGGTCGCCGTGCCCGCGTCGCCCGGGCGGGAGCCGTCGACGGCGATCGAATAGGTCGTGCCGGCGGTGACCGACCACGTGGTCTGTGAGGTGCGCAGCGCCCAGTCCGAGTCGTCCGGATCGGGGACGTCGTCTCCCGAGGCGGCCCACGTCAAGGCGCCCACCGACGCACCGGTGTAGACGCCCAGTACGGTGTCGAACGACGCGTCGGACGTCTGGACGATCGCGGTGCCGTCCTCCGGGGCGGTCCAGCGGACCCAGACGCTCTGTCGGGCACCGAACGCCGTGTAGTGGTTCGGCTCGCCCGGTTCGGCAGTCGCCTCGGTCGAGTCGAGCGCGGTCGAGCCTCCGGAGGATGGGATGACTGTCGCTGCAGCGAAGTCGTCGTTGGCGGGGGGCGCCGCCAGCGCGACCGTCGTGCCGGGCAGCGCCACGACCAGCACGACCGCGAGCACGGCGACGCGCAGGCATGTGCGCGCGCGTTGCCACGCGCGGGGTGTTCGGCTGAGCACGGTGGGCCGACCCGAGTGCATGGTCCATGTATCGGCACGAAACGATTTTGCTTGAACAAGCGATGATCGAACGGGCCCACGAGTCGCGGGCCGGTCGGAGCGCGGCCGCACTCGCTTGTCGTCGGCAACGGCAGGATCGCAGCGTTGTCTGGACGGATCCGAGTCGTTTCAAGACCGGTCTGCAGACGCATGTGACGACGGGACCGGCGCACTGCAGACGACTGCGGATGCACGCGCTCGCGCGCAGGAGTAGGCTCGCGATCGTCACCGTTTCCCCCTGACACAGGAGCAGCAACAGATGGCTACCGGCCGCAGGAAGATCACCGTCATCGGCGCAGGCAACGTGGGCGCCACCACCGCGCAGCGACTCGCCGAGCGCGACTACGCCGACGTCGTGCTCGTCGACGTGGTCGAGGGCCTCGCCGAGGGCAAGGCGCTCGACATGAACAGCGCCGGCCCGGTCGTGGGCTACGAACCCACCGTCACCGGCTCGACCAACGACTACACGCTCACCGCGGGCAGCGACGTGATCGTGATCACGTCCGGCCTGGCGCGCAAGCCCGGCATGAGCCGCGACGACCTGCTGCTCAAGAACATGGAGATCGTGCGCACGGTCACCAAGGCGGCAGCGGAGCAGTCGCCGAACGCCGTGATCGTCGTCGTGTCCAACCCGCTCGACGCGATGGTCTTCGTCGCCAAGCAGGTCACCGGCTTCCCGCGCGAGCGCGTCATCGGCTCGGCCGGCGTGCTCGACAGCGCGCGCTTCCGCACCAACCTGGCGCGCGCCGCCGGGGTCTCCGTCGAGGACGTCCAGGCCATGGTGCTGGGCGCGCACACCGACAAGGACATGGTGCCCATCACCTCGAACGCGATGATCGGCAACGTGCCGGTGTCGAAGTTCCTGTCCGACGAGCAGCTGACCGCCGTCGTCGAGGCCACCAAGAAGGGCGGCGCGACCCTGACCGGGCTGATCGGCACGTCGGCGTGGCTGGCGCCGGGCGCCGGCACCTGCCTGATGGTCGAGGCGATCATCCGCGATCAGGGCCGGGTCCTGCCGTGCTCGGTCGAGCTGCAGGGCGAGTTCGGCGTCACCGGCGCGTTCGTCGGCGTCCCGGTCAAGCTGACCGCGGGCGGCGCCGTGGCGGTGTACGAGTTCGATCTCTCCGCCGCCGAGCGCGAGGCGTTCACCAAGTCGGTCGAGGCCAACACCTCGCTGATGGAGATCGCCCGCGGCTTCCTGGGCTGAGCGACGCGCGCCGGGTCGGCCGCGCCCCAGCCGTTGCGGCGGGGCGCGGCGCCGCGGTAGGGTGACCGGCAAGGGGAACAACGTGTCCAAGCACATCCAGATCTTCAAGGGCTGGGCCGAGACCCTCCGCCAGGACGCCGACGCGATGAAGGCGCTGGTCGAGAGCGCCGACGCCGACGAGGAGGCCCGCAAGCTGGCGGCGGCGTCGCTGTCGTACCTGGTGACCCGCATGGACCTGGTGCCGGACTGGAGCGAGGGCATCGGCGCCCTCGACGACGTCATGGTGCTGCGCGTGTGCGCCGCGCTGGTCTCGGGCCACGCGCTCGGCTCGCTGCCGTCGTCGGCGGAGATCGACCTCGGCCGCATGGGCAACGACGTCGAGAAGATCTACGACTTCCTCGGCGGCGAGCTGCTCGGCAAGCTCAAGAGCTACTGCGTCAAGCTCACCGAGAGCACGGTCCGTGGTCGCACCCCGGGCGTCATCCTCACCGACGACGCGGCGCGCGCCGCGCTGTACGCGGACGTCGAGGAGGAGATCAAGCGCTCCGGGGTGGTCGTGATCGCCGACGCCGACGACGCCGAGCTCAAGCTCAA
>JAGQUL010000401.1 GCA_020438525.1 Thermoleophilia bacterium
TCGATCCTGCACTGAACACAACCCGCCTCTACGCGGACTACTTGCGGGCGTTTGAGATCAACACGATCGACGAATAGCTCCGCCAACCGCCTTCGTCTTGGACTGGGCACGCGCCCATCCTGAGCCGCAAGCCGAACATGTGTTCGCGTCCGAGGCCAGCGTCATACTGACCAGGTAGGTTGCGCGATTCGGCAGCGGCACTCATGACCAAGAAGATCACGGACTCGCAGATCAAGGGCGACTATGGGATCGGAATGATCCAAGTCGCCGTGTCCGAAATGGGGCACCTGTGGCACGAGACCGGCGGCACTGAGGCCGGCATCGACGGGTTCATCGAGCTTCTCTCCCCTGCCGGCGAGACGCTGAGCACGATCGTGCGGGTGCAGAGCAAGGCAACACCGAGCCAGTGGACGCGCATCACGGACGCCGAGTTCACGTACACCTGCAAGAAGGCGGACATCGATTACTGGCTGAGCGACTCCAGTCCGATGCTGCTCGTGTGCTCGAATCCTGAGACGCACGAGATCTACTTCAAGGAGCTCACCTCCTACTTTGCCGACGCCGAGCGACGGCGCACACGCCGCGTCGTGTTCGACCGGCAGCGAGACCGCTTCGACGCTGGTGCTCGAGACCGGTTGCTCGACTTGGCTCGTGCGTCCGGCGCGTACATCGAGCCCCAGCGCGTCGAGACGAAGCTCGTGTCGAACCTGCTCGAGATCGTCCAGTTTCCCTCCAGCATCTACGTGGCACCGGCGTTGTGCGCCACGACCAAGTCAGCGTTCCACGAACTCGGCGACGCTCGCCCTGGTCCAGAACTGCTCATCAAGAACGGTTCACTCATCACCGTCCACGACCCGCGTGACGACAATGCGTGGCACCGGATCTGCGACGTGGGTGCAGTCGAGGCCTTCGACGCATGTGAGTGGTCCGAGGCGACCGATCGGGACACGCTCAACACGTGGACCGATCTGATGCGTCGGTGCCTGACGAGCAAGGTCCATGCCGAGTTCAGCTTCTGGCCACGCGAAGACCAGCTCTACTACGCGCGTGCGAGCTTCGATCTCAGCCCCGTCAAGCTGGGTCGGAAGACGATCTTCGCTCCCATGCTGCAGAAGACCACCGGAGAGATCCGCAACTACCGCCACTTCTCATTCCGAGCGTCCTTCCAACGCCTCGGTGAGCGGTGGTACGCGCAACTTACGCCCGACTACCTCTACACGAAGGACGGGTTCCATAAGTGCCGCTGGCATAGCGACGATCTCAAGGGCATCAAGATGCTCGAGAAGAACGCCACGGTGCGTCAGCATGTCCAGGCGCTCGCTCGCTACCTCACCACGCCGGCGGATCTCCTCAATCCCGAGTATCCGCACCTTCGGTTCGGCGAGCTGCTCGACGCGACCGGGTTGCTGACTACTGAACCGGCTCGAGGTGGGCACACGTCATCGGCCTCGGATCTCGGGATGGAAGCGATGCCGATATGACGACGCTGAGCGCCATGCAACTCCACGAGCCGGAGCTCGAGTTCGGTGACGGCGGGGTGCACGTCGATGTCCGACGGGGCCTTGCATTGCACGGGCCACTGGACTGCGCGCTCGACAGCCGCCCCACAAGTATCCGTATCGGCATGGTCGGAACTCCCGAGACCACCGAGAAGTGCCAGCAGTGGCTCGCCGGATGTGGCGAGGGCGTTGCCGCAAAGCGCTCGAACCAGCCGAACCTGTTCCCCTCGTTTCCAGGTTTCGGTGCTGGACGGCAGCTGTCGACACCACTCTCCTTCGACGCGCGCTTGGTTCGCTCGGTGCAGCCGCGTCGGTTCGCGTCGATCGAGAAGCTCGACACCCAGAACAGGATGGTGTCCACCGCCGTTGACCTGTTCGCCGCCGAACTGCAGGAGCTGGCGACGAAGGGCGGCATCGATGTGATGGTAGTGGCACCGCCCATGAGCATGCTCGAGGCCGTGCGGAACGCTCATCAACATCCATCAGAAACGTTCCTCGACTTCCACGACATGCTCAAGGCCCGGGTCATCGGCCTCAACACGCCGCTGCAGCTGATCCTCCCTGCGACCTACGGCGCGGGCTCGATGAAGCCAAAGCGGGGTCAGAAAACACGAAAGCTCCAGGATCCCGCGACGATCGCATGGAACATCTACGTCGCGCTCTACTACAAGGCCGGCGGCCTTCCGTGGCGATTGCCGCGAATCTCGAGCGACCTGACGACGTGTTTCGTCGGGGTCTCATTCTTCCACGACATCGACCAAGAGACCGTGTCGAGCAGCGTCGCCCAGGTGTTCAACGAACGCGGCGACGGCATGATCATCCGCGGCGGCAGCCCGATCCGCTCGAAAGACGATCGCCAGCTCTACCTCTCATCGCAAGACGCGCAAGAACTCGTGACGCAGTCGATCAAGGTGTTCCGCGACGAACACAAGACATCGCCCGCGCGAGTTGTCGTCCATAAGACCTCGCCCTACAACGATGCTGAACTCGAGGGCATGGAGGCAGCGGTCGAAGCCGCCGGCATCGAGGTGCTGGACCTACTGCACCTTCGCAGCAGCGACACTCGGCTGTTCTCGCCCGGTGACTACCCACCGCCGCGTGGCACGTTTCTGGAGCTCGACGACGCGCACAGCATTCTCTATACGCGAGGTGTCGTGCCGTACTTCGACACGTACCCCGGCATGTACGTCCCAAGGGCATTGGAGATTCGTCGGGCCTCCGCGGATTCCCCACAAGCGGATATCGCCCGTGAAATCCTCGGCCTGTCAAAGATGAACGCGAATGACACGCAGTTCGATCGCGGCCTTCCGATGACCATCCGAGCCGCCCGCAACGTCAGCGACATCCTCCGCTACGTCCATCCCAGCCAAACTATCGCGCGCGGGTACGCGCACTACATGTAGCGTCGCAGCGAACGAGGACCATGCCCGGAGCCGAGTACCAGATCACCTGCACGTCGTGCGAGCTACCACCTGGCTCGCTCACGGATTCCACGATGGTCGAGGAAATCGACCCGGACTGGGTTTGGCCAGCGACGCTTGGCGAGTTCTTCGGCGAGCGCGGCGGGTTCGAGACGAAGTACTGCTCGGCGTGTGGCTACCTCGCTGAGCACCGGCACTTTTTCAAGCTCGTGTGCGGCGACTGCGGTCGACGCGAGCGCCGATTCGCAACGATGACTACGCCAGCCGATCAGTGCACGTGCGGTGGCGTGCGCACGGTGCAGCTCATCCACGGTCGCTTGCCGACGTGCCCCGATCACCCCGATGTCCCGCTCGTGGACATAAGTCTCATCGAACTCGGTGACGTCAAAGACGGCGTCACATCGATTCCGTGTCGTCGGTGCGGCTCGGGGAGGCTCGTCATCGGCGGCACCGTGACGCTCATGGATTGAGCACGTGCCTCGATCGGGTGCTGTGAGCACCTAGAACCTGCCACGCCTTCGCGCC
>JAGQUL010000085.1 GCA_020438525.1 Thermoleophilia bacterium
CGCGAGCGCTCGGCCGTCGACCGGCGGCGGCGGTGCGCCGGCGGCGGGTGGCATTCCGCGCGCCACGACTGCTCCTGCGTCGCGGCCGCCCGCGGCGGTTCCGTCGGGATCGATCCCGACCCGCCCGGACGTCCCGAACTCCACCGGGGGTAGCGGCAACGTCGCGGGAGGCGGTCCCCAGGCCTCGTCCGGCGGCGGCACGGCCAATGCCGGATGCACCTGGATGGTCATGGACGGCGTGTCCATGTGCATGTGACCTGACGAGCCTCGCGCCGCGGCGATGTACCATGCGCGAATGTCCAAGCGCGCGAACTCCCCAGTCCGATCCGGCGATGTCGTCGAGGTCACCGTCGATCGCCTCGCCCAGGGCGGGCGCGGGGTGGCCCGCTACGAGGGCTTCGTGCTGTTCGTCGGGCGGGCCCTGCCCGGCGATCGCGTGCGCGCACGCGTGACGCGCGTGAAGCGGTCGTTCGCCGAGGCGGTCACGCAGGAGCTGCTCGAGCCCGGTCCTGATTCGATCACGCCGCCGTGTCCGTACGTCGGCACGTGTGGCGGCTGCCCGTGGCAGCGTCTGGACTACGCAGCGCAGGCGCGTGTCAAGGAGTCCCAGGTCCGGGAGGCGATCGAGCGGATCGGCGGCGTGGAAAGCCCCCCGATGCAGCCGATCCTTGCCGCGGACGAGACGTTCGGCTACCGCAACAAGGTCGAGTACACGTTCGACCAGGACCCCGAGACCGGCATCGTCAGCGCAGGGTTCCACAAGGCGGGATCCTGGGAGGAGATCGTGCCCGTGGATCCGTGCCTGATCGCCGACCAGCGAGGCGTGCCGGCCCAGCGCACCGTGGTCGCATGGGCGAATCGGCATGGCCTGGCGGTCTACGATCGCGACGCGCAGAGCGGCCTGCTGCGCGCGCTGGTCGTGCGGGTGGGGCACGCGACCGGCGAGGTGCAGGTGCACCTGGTGACCGGCCCGACCAAGAACGGGCTGCCGCGCATGGCGGAGCTCGTCGACGACCTCGAGGCGGAGGTCCCCGGGCTGGTCGGCGTGCTGCACTCGCAGACCGACAGCCGGGCAGAGGTCGCGTTCGGCGACGATCCGCCCGAGGTGCTCTGGGGTCGCGACTGGTTCGAGGAAGTGCTCGGGGGCAAGCAGCTGCGCGTGCGCTCCAACTCGTTCCTGCAGACCAACACGGCGATGGCGAATCGACTGTACGACCTCGTGCTCGAGGTGGCTGCGCCCACGCCCGACGACGTCGCCTACGACCTGTACTGCGGGCTCGGCTCGATCACGCTCTCGCTCGCACCGCACGTCCGCGAGATCGTGGGGGTCGAGGTCGTCGACGAGGCGATCGAGTGCGCGAAGGAGAACGCCGCGCTCAACGGCATCGAGAACGTCGACTGGCAGGTCGGGAACGTGCGTCCGATCCTCAAGTTCGCGAAGGGTGTATGGCCGGATCCGACGCTCGTCGTGGTGGACCCGCCACGATCCGGGCTCGTGCCGAAGGTCGTCCGTCGGGTCTGTGAAGCGAAGCCGGACCGCATCGTCTACGTCAGCTGCAATCCGACGACGTTCGCGGGGAACCTGCCGATGTTCCGCGAACACGGCTACGAGCTGACCTACGTCCGACCGGTCGACCAGTTCCCGCACACGTCGCACTGCGAGCTCGTGGCGAAGCTCGAGCCGATCGAGGGCTTCGTGCCGCCTCGCGAGGAGGACATCGTCTACGGCCGATCCAAGCAGGACCGCCGCGCCAGGAAGGCCGATGCTGCGGCCGCCCTCGACCAGACCGACGCGAGCGACGAGCCGACGGCCTGACCTGCGGCGAGGCCGAGGCGTGAACGTCTCGAATCCATCGACCGACCGCGTGGTCGTGGTCGGTGCCGGTCCTGCCGGCATGGCGACCGCGATCGAGCTGGCGCAGCGTGGCGTGCCGAGCGTCGTGCTCGAGAAGCGCGGCGCGGTTGCGACCCGCGAGCCGCTGTTCAACGTGGTGCCCGCGCTCGCAGATCGGCTCGCAGCGCTCGACCCCGACGGCTCGTTGACGCGGCTGCTGGTTCCGACCGACGCGATGCATGGAGTGGACAAGGCGTCCGGGGCCCGACGCTCACGAACCTTCGACGGCCCGCTCGCACCGGATCCGACGCGCTCGCGCGGCGACATGGAGTCGCTGCTGCGGGGATCGGGGTCCCCCGAGGCAACGGACGCGGATCGTCGTCGCTGGTCTATGGTCGGAATCGGGGACCTGGAGAACGGCCTGCGCGAGCTGGCTCGAACGAAGCACGCGGACCTGATCGAGCTGCGCACCGACGCCGGCGTCGAGTCGATACGCCAGGGCGACGGGTTCGCGGAGGCCGTGCTCGCACCGACGACGGACGGAGCCGTGCGCGACGCGGTACGTGGGGCGTTCCTGATCGACGCGTCCGGACGCGACCTGCTCGGGGGACCGCGCACCACGTATCCCGAGCAGGGCTGGTGGCTCGGCACGCGCCTGCAGGCACCCGCCGACGGCGCGCACGCGACTCTCAAGCTGCGCGATCGCACGGTGTCGCCGCAGCACTCGACGATCAAGCTGCCGTCGGCCGACCGCACGATCGTGTGGACCCAGGTCGACCGGCCTCCCACCGAGATTCCACCGGACGAGGCACGGTCGATCCTGCAGGAACGTGCCCGCGACGTGGGCATCGACTCGCAGCTCCCGCAGGACGCACCGATCATGCCGGTGACGGTCCAGCTGTGGACGAGCGACGAGCCCGCCCGCGGCCGCGTGCTCAAGGTGGGCGACTCGGTGCGTGCGCCGTACTTCATGACGTCGACCGGTGCGGCGACCGCGCTCGTGCATGACGTGCCGCGAGCGGTCGACGCGATCATGGCCGTGCGAGACGGGGCCGACCTGTCGACGACCGTCGGCGGCTACGCCGATGCGGTGCGCAGCGCCAACGAGGCGCTCGTCGCACAGGTTCGCCCCACCCTGCTCGGCGACCTGGGGATCCGGCCCGGCGACGCCGGCGCGCCGATCGCTTCGGACCAGCCGCCAGCCGGTTGATCAGCCGCCCGCGCGCTCGGCGCTGCGGACGCCGCCGAGCGCCCACCACGTCAGCAGCAGGATCATCGAGATCGCGGCGACGATCGCGATGAACACGCCCTCGGTGCTCCCGACGAGCAGGTTGCGACCAGCGGTCATCACATAGCCGATCGGGTTCGCGCTCGCCACTGCGTGCAGCCACCCCTGGAGCAGCGCGAGCGGCACGTACACGGGTGCGAGGAAGATCGCGATGAACATCGGGATCTGCATCGCCGGGCCGAGCTGCGGGTCGCGCGCGCGAAACATCACGCCTGCGGCCCAGAGCGTGCCGACGATGCTCATCGACCACGACAGCAGGTACAGGCCGACCACCTCGACGGGCGTGCTCGCGCTCATGTCGAGGCCGACGGTGAACGCCACCGTGGTGACCACGCCGCTCATGATCGCTGCCCGCACGAACGTGGACAGGATGTATCCGAACAGGATCGCGCGGCGATCGGAGACCGCGAGCATGAGGCGCCGCGCAAAGCCGGTCTGGAACTCCGCCGCGATCGTGAAACCCGTCGCCAGTCCGCCGAACAGGCAGGTCTGCAGCAGCGAGAACACGAAGATCCAGGTCGTGTAGCTGGCGGGGTAGTCGAACCCGGGAACGTTGCCGATTCGGCCGAGCGACCCGGCGAACCCCGTGAAGAAGATCAGCGGGAAGATGAACGTCGGCATGAAGTTCGCCGGTACCTTGATCCACTTGTACAGGTGGCGTCGCGCGATCGCGACCGATGCTGCGAGGAACTCGCCGTTCATGCCCGTGCCATCCTTCGTCGCAGGGCACGCGCACAGCCGAACGCCCCGATCACCGAGATCACCGCGAGCACCGCGACGCACTCGCCGAGCACGCGGCCGTCCCAGCCGGTGATGATCAGGCTGCGCATTCCGTCGACCATGTACGACACCGGATTGATGCGCGTGATCGCCCGGAACCAGTCCGCCTGGATCAGCTCGCGCGGCATGTTCACCGTGGACAGGAACAGTGACGCGAACAGCAGCGGGAAGATGCCCTGCAGCGCCTCGCTCTCGCCGGAGCGCAGGGCGATCCAGGCACCGATCGTGGCGAACGCGAACGCCGTCCAC
Organism: Thermoleophilia bacterium; assembly: GCA_020438525.1. Next base: position 4,152 of record JAGQUL010000085.1, read on the forward strand.
GCAGCGATTCCCAGCAACGTCAGGATGCCCAGCCAGCCTGCGTGGAAGTTCACGCCGAACACGAGCCCGATCGTGATGTACACGATCGCGGAGGCGATCGCGATCGCGATCGCGCCGCTGATCTGGGCGATCACGAGCGCTCCCGCGCGCATCGGCGTGAGCGCGAGCCGGTCCAGGAATCCGGATTCGATGTCGCGCACGAGGCCGAGACCGGCGCCGGAGGTCGCGAACAGCGCCGCCTGCATGAAGGTCAGCACGAGGATGAAGTCGAGGAACCGGCTCGTGGGAAACCCGGGGATCTCGGTCGCCTTCTGGAGCGCGGACGAGTTGATCGTGATCAGCATGAGCGGCATCACGATGCCCGGCATGTAGCCCGCGGGGGAGCTGAACGCGCCACGGATCGAGCGGCGTGCGAGCAGCACGACCTGGTGCGGCAGCGAGGTGCCGGTGGCGTGGGGGTTGACCACGCCCCGGGCCGCGCCGGTCTCCGCGATCGTCACGGCAGGACTCATGCGACGGGCTCCGCCTCGGCCTCCTGGGCTGCTCCTTCGAGGGAGCGTCCGGTCTGTTCGAGGAACACGTCGTCGAGCGTCGGCTCGTGCTGGCGCACCTCGAGGATCTGCAGGCCTGCCTCGTCGATGGCTCGCACGATCGGCACGAGGCTGCGCCGGTCGTCGCCCAGCCGGATCGCGACGGATCCCGGAACGAGCGGCGGGACTGGTTCCCCAAACGCCGAGAGCACGCCGGGCAGCGCAGCTCGATCGGAGTCGTCGCACGGCGTGACCTCGACGGTCGGCGCACCGATGGTGGCCTTGAGCTCGCGTGGCGTGCCCTCCGCGACGATCGTGCCGTTGTCGATGATGCCCACGCGATCGGCGAGCACGTCGGCCTCCTCGAGGTACTGCGTGGTGAGAAACACGGTCACGCCCTCGTCGCGGGCCAGTCGTCGCACCTCTTCCCAGAGCGCGGTGCGGCTCTGCGGATCGAGGCCGGTGGTGGGCTCGTCGAGGAACAGCACGCGCGGCTCGTGCACGAGCGCGAGCGCCAGGTCGAGGCGACGCTGCATGCCGCCCGAGTAGCCGCCGACCTTGCGATCGGCGGCGTCCTCGAGGCCGACGCGGGCGAGCAGCTCGTCGGCGCGGTCGCGTGCCCGCGCGCCGGTGATGCCCTGGAGCGAGGCGATCAGGTGCAGGTGCTCGCGCCCGGTGAGAAACTTGTCGAGGGCGACGGCCTGCAGTGCGGCACCGATCGCCGTGCGGACCTTGTCGCCCTGCGTGGCGATGTCCCAGCCTGCGACGAGCGCGCGGCCGCTGGTCGGCGGCAGCAGCGTGACCAGCATGTTCACGGTCGTGGACTTGCCGGCGCCGTTCGGGCCGAGGAAGCCGTAGATCTCGCCTGGCGCGACGTCGAGGTCGATGCCGTCCACGGCGCGGGGCCCCTTGCTGAACTGCTTGACGAGGCCCCTGACCTCGATGCCGTTGTCGTCGCGCGGTGCATTCATCGGCGGAACGCTAGCACCTAGGAGGCCGGTCCACGCGATGCGTCGCGTGCATCGCGAACGAGCGCGGGCAGCTGGACGACGAGGAACGCGACGCAGAGCATCGGCAGCGCCGGAATCGCGAGGTCGTCGAGCTCGAACACCGTGACGCTGGTAAGCATCAGGCCGCACCACATCGCGACCGCGGTCCTGCGCACCCCGAGCGACCAGCGGGTGGCGACGGCGATGAACAGCGCCAGGAACAGCACGTCGACGGTGCCGATTCGTCCGAATGCGGCGTATGGCGCGCCGGAGATCGGCGTGGCGATGGTGGGCCACTCGATCCAGCGAGGCTCCTCGCGCCCCTTGTCGATCACGGCCTTGGTCACGCCGCGCGAGCTGTAGACGCTCCACGCGTCGGCCAGCGGGACGCAGACAGAGATCGGGAGCAGCCACCACGGCCGCTCCACCACGCGGACGAAGGCCGCCCCTGCGAGGATCCCGAACCACGCCTTGGCGAGGTCGGCCGGCACGGGCAGTGCCGCGACGTTGCATGCCATCGCGACCGTGAAGGTTCCGGCGATGGCGAACGCGAGCCTGGTGCGGGGCGCGTGCCACCAGCTCGTCGCCTGTGCCGCGAGCCCGACGAGCAGCGCGAACCATGCTGCGTGGGTGGCGTAGATCGCGATCCGCAGCTGCGCCAGCGACTGCGGCCGGGGCAGGTGGGGTGCCACGAGCAGCATCGCGAGCATGAGCACGGTCAGCACCGCGCACGTGCGAGCGGTGCGGCTCAGAACGGCGGTCGCTCCTCGTACCAGGTGCCGAGCGTGCGGAACGCGCGCCAGAACGCCTGCTTCGAGGCCGGGCGGTCGAGCGATTCGTCGATGTCGGGGCACCAGATCGCGTCGCACGCGTGCGTCCAGCGCTGGATCGTGCCGGGCTCGGCGCGCAGCCGGGCGGAGTCCGGGACGGCGAGCGCGTTGACGGTCTCGAGCGCGGGGTCGCCCATCACGACGAGCAGCTTCGGTTCGACGATCCGGATCTCGCGTACGAGCCAGCCGGGGCAGCGCTCGCGCATGCAGTCGGTCGGCTCCGATGCGCACTTGATGCAGTTGGTTCCGTACAGGTCGAGCGGATCGACGTCGAGCCGCTCGACGCTGCGTCGGATCGCGTCGCCGCTGCGCCCGTGGAAGGCGACTCCTTCACCGAGCTCGCTCGGCGTCGGGCGCCACTTCAGGAGCATCACGTCGGCGAGCGGGTGTCCGGTACCGAGCACGCGCAGGTCGTCGTCGTGCTCGCACAGGCCGCACGAGCCGATCTCGTCGCCGAGTTCGTGGATGTCGACGATCGCACGGTCCAGGTACTTCTGGAAGACCTGGTCGTCGTCGGCCCGATGCGGATGCAGGTGCGTCATGCCCGGACCGGATTCGCCATGGCGAGCCCCGAGTCCTGCCGCGAATCCGGCCTTCAGGGGCGGTCGGCGAGCTCCGCCGGCGGGCGCTTGGAGCGACCGGTGAGGTCGTTCACCCACTTGAGGCCCTGCAGGTAGAGCAGGCTCTTGGGTCGCTTGAGGATCTCGCCCTGGCCGAGTGCGAGCAGGAAGCTCTCCTTGTCGTCCCAGGCCGGCATGTGCACGGCGGCGGTGCCGAGCCCCTGCACGACGTGGGAGTCGGAGCCGGCGCCTTCGACGAGGTTGTACTTGCGTGCGAAGCGCTCCGCGTCGCGGTTGTACTGGTCGAACGGCAGTCGCGCGTTGTAGGTCTCGAATGCGTCGATCTCGTCGAGCGTGTCGCGGAGCAGGTGCACGTCGGGGATCGTGTGGAGGCGGTCGAACGGGTGCGGGACGTACACGAGCCCGTCCTGCTCGCGGATCCGCGTGATCGTCTCGTGCCAGGTCAGTCCCGGCTCGATCCGCTCGGTGAGGAACAGCCCGATCACCTCGCCCTGGGAGGTCTTGACCTCCTCGCCGACGATGACCTGGATGCCGTACTCGTCGGCGAGCTCGGCGCAGGCGAGCGCGCCCGAGATCTCGTTGTGGTCGGTGACCGCGACCGCGGTGAGGCCCACCTCGCGCGCGACGTGCAGCAGCGCGGCGGGGTCGGTCGCGCAGTCCCAGGAGTGGGAGGTGTGCATGTGCAGGTCGATGACGCAGTTCTTCTCGGATGCCGCGGGTGAGGCGATGTGGACCTGGATCCGTTCGTGCAGCCGGTCGTACTCGCGTACATGGTGCCGTGCGACATCGATGCTCGTGGGCATCGACGCCTCGAGCGCCGGCGCATCGAGCGCCTCGGCTACGAGCACGTGCAGCGCGTCTGGGTCGGGCTCGGGGGTTCCGAGCTCGACCACCGGCACGCCTGCGGCGCGCGCCTCGTCGGCCATCCGACGGTGGGTGCCGGGAAGCGACAGGAACGCACCCGCACCGGCGAACACCGCGTCGGCCTGCTCGCGGGTGTCGGCCTCCACGGCGAGCACGCGCCCGCGAAGGCCTCGCGGTGTCGTGGGCCGATGGTGCGTTCCCCATCGCGAGAGCAGCGTGAGCGTCAGCTCGGGTCGGCTGTCGAGCAGCGGAGCGAGGTCGCGAACGAGCAGCCGGATCGCGGCGTCGTCGTCGTCGCCGCGCCCGACCACCACGACCGAGCCGTTGCCGCCGCGAACGGCGGAGCTCGTGACGCGCACCGGCAGCCGCGCCGGCTCGACGCGGTCGGCGACGAGCTCTGCGATCGCCTCGTCTGCCTCGCCCGTGTCGGGAACGATCCAGCGGTCGATGCCGTCGATCGTCCGCTCGCGCAGGGGACCCGCGAGGGCCGACGCGACTCCGCCACCGACCGGTCCGTGCTGGGTTGCGACCGTCAGTCCCGGCCACTGCTTGATGACGAAGCGGACGAGGTCGTTCGCGAGCGGGTCGTGCACGTGGACGAGGTCGAACTCGTCCCGGTTCAGCAGCGCTCGCAGCGCGGCTCGGAGGCTGACCGAGGCCGGACCGACGGGCATCGGCAGCGCGACGAGGGGAAAGTCGTGTGCGCCCGGGGACTCGTGTCGAGATCCAGGTGCGGTCGCGGCGAGCGAGTGCTCCTCGAGCAGCGTCGAGAGCGACGCGCCCTTGGCAAGGTCGCGCAGCGCACGGCGGGTACGTCGTCGTGCGTCGGCACCGACGCCCGGTGCGACCACGACCGGCATCGGCGCGTCCTCGCCGGCCTCGCGCATGGCGACGAGCCCGTCGGCGAGCTCCGCGACGTGGTCGTTGACCGGATGCGGAGTCGACCATGCGTACGGGGTGGCGAGCAGGACGAATCGAGTATCTGCCATCGAACGAACTCTACCGGTCGGCGTCACGACGGCGGCGTATCGAACGCGACGAGGGGCCGGACCGCTGCTGCGATCCGACCCCTCGTGCGAGTTCCACGTGTTCCGACGATCACGCGTGCGCGTGCGCACCCTCGTCGGCGCTCACGCCATCGGCGCTCGTGCTCGGCACGGCCACCGACGGAGTCGGCGTGACGCCGGCTCGGGTCTCGAGGTGGCCGAGGCCACCGTCCGCGCGCCGCTCCTCATGGATTCGATCCTCGACCGGGCGACCCGCCGGACCACCGGCGAGGAAGGCCTCGAGCTGCTCGCGCGCGATGTCGTCGTCGTGCTGCCACGGCGGCGACTTCATGAGGTACGCGCTCGACCACTCGAGCGCACCGCCGATGCCGCGATCCTTGGCGTACTTGGCCATGCGGACCGCGTCGATGGTGATGCCCGCCGAGTTCGGCGAATCGACGACCTCGAGCTTGATCTCCATGTTGAGCGGCACGCCGCCGAAGGCCTCGCCCTCGACGCGGATGTGCGCCCACTTGCGATCCNNNNCGAGCCACGGCACGTAGTCGCTCGGACCGACGTGGATGTCCTTCGGATCGAGCTCGTACGGCAGCACGCTGGTCACCGCGTTGGTCTTGCTGATCTTCTTGGAGTCGAGACGCGAGCGCTCGAGCATGTTGCGGAAGTCGGAGTTGCCGCCGACGTTCAGCTGGCTCGTGCGCAGCACCTTGACGCCCCGGTCGCGGAACAGCTGCGCGACGCGGCGATGCAGGATCGTGGCACCGACCTGGCTCTTG
>JAGQUL010000402.1 GCA_020438525.1 Thermoleophilia bacterium
CGTGGACCCGCCGCACGCCGTCGCGGCTCTCGCCAGGGGGATAGCCAGATGCTCGTTCGACTGATGATCGGTCTCGTCGCGTGGATGCTGATGATGATTCCGCGTCCGAATCCGATTCCGAAGCGCCCTGTGCCGACTCCGGGCGAGGAGCCGCCGCGACCGGGTCGCCCGGACGCGCCGCCCACGCCGCCGCCCGGCTACGACGGCGAGTGGCCGCCGCACAGCTCGCATCCCGATGCGCCGCCGACGCCCCCGCCCGGCCACCACGGTGAGTGGCCGCCGAGCAAGGATGATCGTGGCCAGTCGCTGCGCGATCGGCTGCAGCAGATCTGGCAGCAGGTGCACGACCTGCTGCAGCAGCACGACCACGGAATCGCGCGGGCCGGTGCGAGCGATGCCGTGCAGCTGCTCGATCACGCCGCGAGCACCGATTCCGGCGGCACTGCCGACGCGTAGCGCTACAGCCCGCGCGGCCGCGTGCCGATGAGGGGCGCATGGCAACTTCGCCCACCGATCCTGCCGTGCTGCTCGCGATTACCGCGGGTGGTGCCGGCGCCGTGCTGCTCGTCCAGGCCCGAGTGCAGTCGAGGCTGCTTCGCCGTCGCATCGCGTCGGGCACCGGAACACAGGTCATCGACCCGCCGACAGGCCTCTGGTCGAGCAGCGCCGCGTGGCAGTGCATCCGTGCCGAGGCGAACCGAGCGCTGCGGCTCGGCCGTCCGCTCGACGTGTGGGTCGGAACCGCCGATGATTCCGGCGTGCTCGATCGCCGCGGCAGGGAGCTGCTCTTCGACCTGCCCGGCGGGTCGATGGGAATCCGGATCGACGACACGCGCGTGTGCGTGCTGTCGTGCGCGGGCAGCGGCGAGCTTCCCGCGCAGGCACGTGCCGACCTGCAGTGGCGTTCCACGAGCCTCGAGCCCGGCGAGGAAGCCGCGGCCGGGGCACTTGCGTTCCTCGACGGGGAGGTCGGCGATGTCGCTTGATCCATTCTCGATCGCGCTCGCCGCGACGGGCAGCGGACTGCTTGCTGCCGGGATCGCGGCGCAGGTGCGCGCGCACCGGCTTCGCCGCCGCTGGGCAGAGGTCGGGATGGGCCTCGAAGAACGCGCCACGGGGCTCGCCTCGATCGCGGCGATCCCGGTGCTCTACCCGGCCGAGCTCGAGACCGCCCGCGCGACCGGCACGCAGCTGGCGGTGCTGGCGATGCGTCGGTACAGCGAGCATCCCGAGGAGTTCGGCCGCCGGCTGAAGGCAGCCACGCGTGCGCACGAGACCGGATGGCGGATCGACTACGACCTGTTCGCGGTGACGATCACCGTGGCTGATCGCGACGAGGCGCTGCTCGCTGCGGCGCGCATTGGCACCGATGCGTGCGGCGACGAGGCGACGCGCGACCTGCGGATCGGGATCGCGCTCGCGCCGCAGGATGGCGAGGACCTGTTCGACGTGCTCGACGTTGCGACTCGCCGCATGCGCGGCTTCGGCGTGCTCGACGCGGTCGCCGCCCAGCTGCGACGCCTCGACGACGGCCCCGAGCTGCTCGACGCCCACGCCGCAGCCGGCTGAGCCTTCGTCACGCGCACCCCTCGCGCCACCTCCCCCCCGCGGCATGTGCTCCCCCGCGCATCGGGCTATCCCACACACGCCCACGTAACGAA
>JAGQUL010000403.1 GCA_020438525.1 Thermoleophilia bacterium
CGGGTCGTAGTGCCCGAACACGAGCAGGCGCCCGCTCGCCTGGAGCGTGACGCCGAAGGTGTCGTCGAAGGGGCCGACGCCGATCGAGATGAAGTCGGAGATCCCGTCGCCGTCGCCCCAGGAGCTGTCGAGCCCGCCGCTCGCGGTGAGCTTGAACGCGCTGATGTCGAAGTCGGGATCGACCGCGTCGGTGTTGCCGCCCACGAACACGCCACCATCGGGCGCGGCGATCAGGCTCTGGGCGTAGTCGTCGCCGCCCAGGTCGATCGCCACGCGGCCGGATCCGCCACCGAACGCCGGGTCCGGCTGGCCATCCGCATCGAAGCTCGCGACGATTGCGTCGTACGAATCGTTGCCGCCGAGCATGATCCGGCCATCGTCGAAGTGCGTGCCACCCCGGTAGATGTTGTCCATGGTGCCGGGCATGATCGTCCAGCCCGAACTCGTGCCGTAGTTCGTGTCGATGTTGCCGCTCGAGTTCACCCGCGCAACGAAGAATCGGGAGCTGTCCACGCTCGTCTCGTCGATACCCGCGGTTCCGTTCGCGGCGCCGCCGATCGTGATCGATCCGTCGTCCTCGATGAACACCTGGTTCGCGGCGTCGTTGTTGCCAGTCGGGTCGATGTAGCGGATGCCGCCCACGCCGAATCCGGCCGTGTCGAGTCCGCCGAGTGCATCGAGTCGCGCCACGAAGACCTGGTTGTCGCCGCCTAGGTCGGTCGATCCGGCGATCACGATCTTGCCGTCGGGCTGGAGCGCAACGGCGCGCGCGTCCTCGTTGCCGCCGAGGTCGATGATCGCGGTGCCGCCGGGCCCAAAGGAAGGGTCCTGGGTGCCGTCCTGGAGGTAGCGGGCGACGATCACGTCGTCGTTGTAGTAGCCCGACACGACCAGCTTGCCGTCGGGCTGCTGCACCGCGGCGTAGAGGTACTCGTCGCCACCCTCGTCGAACGTCGCGTAGCCGCCGGCGAAGCTCGTGTCGAGCGTACCGTCGGCCGGCGCATACATCGCACTGCCGTGCTGGTCGAGCTGCGCGATTCGCAGCATCGACGTGTCGCTGCCGGATCCGAACGTGACGCTGCAGTCGGCACCGGACGTTCCCGTGGAGCCCGCAGGCAGCGATCCAAAGCTCGTGCCCTGATCGGCGCGCGCCGACTGGCACGCACTGGCATCCAGCACGGTCGACCCCGTCACGTTGAACGTGACCGTGACCGACGACGACGCCCCGGGCGCGCTGGCTGCGAGCATCGCAGCAAGCGCGATCGCGAGCGCCGATACGGCGATGAGCGGTCGTGCGCAGGCGCGAGGGTTCCGGAGTACGGACATCACCGCGGTATCGGCATGCCTTCGGGCAGGCTTGAGTGAACCTTCACGCGCCTGCGTACGCGAGGGCGCACGCGTGCGCGGGCCGACGCGTGCGGGCGGTGCGCGCTCCGCAGCGGGCCGACCTCGCGCGGCGTGTCGTCAGCGCACGGAGGCGCCGTTGCTTCGGGCTGCGGACCGGCCGAAACGGCGGCCGCGCTCGTCAACGGGTGCTTCCGCCGCTGCGGGGTCACCCCCCTCGCCTTCCATCCGCTCGACCTCGAGCTCGAGGTCGAATCGCTGCGGATCGGATTCCCTCAGGTACTCGTCGTGCTCGGCGCGCAGCGCCTGCTCGTCGATGTCGTCGAGCCTCGCGCGGCGGCGCTTTCGCAGCGCTCGGGCGAGCAGCAGGCC
>JAGQUL010000086.1 GCA_020438525.1 Thermoleophilia bacterium
CGAACCCGTGCTACCGGCGTGAAAGCGACCCCGGGCGCGAAAGGCTCGCGCAGGAATTCGCGTCTGAGCAGGGGAATCGCTAGTTCGGTCGTTGCCGGAAACGAGCCTTGTTGCTCTCGTGGTGCCACTCGAAGTGCCACTCGTCTCGACGTGAGCAATGTCAGCAACGAGAGCGAGGCGGGTGCGGTTGGCCGGATGCGGCCAGCGATGTCACCTCGCCCGGCGAACCGCCATCGCAACCGAACCCAACGCATCCGTTGCCGACTTGGCATGCGGGTTCCAGTTCACATCCACTTCGTAGGTTCGACCTCGACTATCAGCAGCGCCCGTCGTGAGCGTTACACAGTAGCCGTCATCGCACGCTTCGAGCGTCTCCCTGTGATCGCCAGTCGTCATACCTTTCGCCAAGGTCAATTGCAGCTGCCAAGCGTTACCACTCGGATTGATGAGCTGGCCGAAGTCAAGAGGACGATGCCAGTTCGAAAAGATCGTGGGGCGTGTGTCTTCAAAATGACTTGTCCACGCGAGCTCAGGACAACCAAGTGTGAATTCCACTCCACCGCGACTACGTACACGGTCAACTACGACACGAGCCTCGGTAGCGGAGCGGCGCCAACGCTTGTTGCGCACCATGATCCTGAGGTAGGGACGCTCATCGCCAATGTGATCGATAAGCATCGTAGTCTCGACGCGCGAGTGGTCTCCATTCTGATCCTTGAGGAGCTCAACGCTGGGTCGCCGGACAAACGCAGTAAGCGGTATGGAGAGCGCTGCCCCTACGCCGGCGATTGCGACGATCAACTCCGCGCTCATGCGCTCGCCCCCGCAAACAGCTCCGCCTGCTCCAGCACCAGCTCTACGGCGCGCTCCTCGAGGTCCGGCGGGTAGTCGTACTTGGCGAGCAGACGACGCACCTTGGAGCGCATCGCGGCGCGCACGCCGTCCTTGAGGTTCCAGTCGATCGTGGCGCTCGCGCGGATCGATTCGACGAGCTCGGCCGCCATCTTCTTGAGCGTGTCGTCGCCCATCTCGAGCACTGCGGCATCGTTCTGCACGATCGCGTCGTAGAAGGCAGCCTCGGCGACTGACAGCCCGAGGTCTTCGTGTCGCTTGACCTGCGCCTTGAGCTCTTTCGCGAGGCGCACGAGCTCGGCGATGATCTCGGCGGTCGTCAGGGAACGGTTGGTGTAGCGGTTGATGGCTTCCTCGATCAGCTCGCTAAACTTGCGTGCCTGCACGACGTTCGTGCGCTGCACGGTGCGGATTTGATCATCGAGCAGGCGTCGCAGCAGGCCGAGCTGCAGGTTGGGCTTGTCGGTGTCGGCGAGCGAGTCGAGGAACTCGTCGGAGAGCAGCGACAGCTCCGGCGTCTCGATCCCGGCGAGGCCGTAGATATCGACGACCTCGTCGGCGGCAACGGCCGAGTCGACGAGTTGGCTGATCGCCGTGTCGATCTCGACCGAACCCGCGCCGCCCCTGCCCGAGCCGGGGCTCTGGATCTTGAGGATCGCTGCACGCACATCGGTGAACAGGCGCACGTCGTCGCGGATCTCGGCGGCCTCGTCACGCGCGCCGCACAGCGCGTACGCCTTCGCGAGCGCGAGCACTTGATCGAGGTAGCGCTTGGTGCGGTCGTCGTCGGCCATCACAAAATCGATGACCTTCGCGTACTCGGCGAGGCGTTGACCTGCCGCAAGCGCGGGCGAGGAATCGTAGGGACACTCGTGCAGGATGCCGCGCACGATGTCGTGCTTTTCCTGCATCACGGCGACCATCTCGTCGATCGGCACACCTGCCTGGTCGCGGTCACTCGGCGAGTACTCGACGAGTGCCTTCTGCAGGTTGGCGAACACGCCGATGTAGTCGACGATGAGCCCGCCGATCTTGTCGCGGAACGTGCGGTTCACACGCGCGATTGCCTGCATGAGCCCGGCGCCCTGCATCGTCTTGTCGACGTACATAGTGTGCATCGCGGGTGCGTCGAAGCCGGTGAGCCACATGTCGCGCACGATCACCAGCTCGAGCGGATCGTCTGGGTTCTTCGCGCGCGCCTTGAGGTCCTTGCGTACATCCTTGGAGTGCAGGTGCGGTTGGAACGCTGCGGGGTCGGCGGCCGAGCCGGTCATCACAACCTTGATCCGTCCCTTCGCGGGATCATCGTCGTGCCACTCGGGGCGCAGTGCCACGATCTTCTCGTAGAGCGCCACGGCGATCCGGCGCGACATCACCACAATCATGCCCTTGCCCCCGCGCATCGCGGCGCGGCGCTTGTCCCAGTGCACGACGAGGTCGCGTGCGATCAGATCGAGGCGCTGCTCGGCGCCGACGATCGCCTCCACTCGTGACCAACGCGACTTCGCCTTCGACGCAGCATCATCCTCGGCTGCCTCGGTGATCTCGTCGGCGAGATCGTCGAGCGCAGCGAGATCCTCATCGGGCACGTGCACCTTCGCAAGCCGCGACTCGTAGTAGATCTTGACGGTCGCGCCATCCTCGACCGCGCGGGTGAGGTCGTACACGTCGATGTAGTCGCCGAACACCGAGCGCGTGGACTTGTCAGCCGACTCGATCGGTGTGCCCGTGAAGCCCAGGAACGTCGCGCCAGGGAGCGCATCACGCATGTGCTTGGCAAGCCCTGAACGCAGCGTGCCGTCGGCGTTGAGCGTCTCGGAGAAGCCGTACTGCGAGCGGTGCGCTTCGTCGGCCACGACAATCACGTTGCGGCGGTCGGTGAGCACCACGTTCGAGTCGCCGCCTGCCTCGGGCGCGAACTTCTGCAGTGTCGTGAAGACGATGCCGCCCGATGCGCGCTTGAGTAGCGAGCGCAGACTGCTGCGCGAGTCGGCCTGCACGGGGCGCTCGGGCAGGATCTCTGCGGGCGCGAACACTTCGCCAAAAAGCTGGTCATCGAGGTCGTTGCGGTCGGTGATGAACACGAGCGTCGGGTTCTGCATGCGCGGATCGCGCATCACCTTCGCGGCGTACAGCAGCATCTCGATCGACTTGCCACTGCCCTGCGTGTGCCACACCACGCCGCCGCGTCGATCACCCTCGGGCGACGCTGCGACCACGGTCGATTCGACGGCGGCGTTCACGGCCCAGTACTGGTGGTACTTTGCGACGCGCTTGACGAGGCCCTTCGGCTCGTCGGAGAACACCACGAAGTTGCGGACGATGTCGAGAAACCGGCGCGGTTCGAACACGCCCTTGATGAGCACCTCGAGCGCGGGCAGGCCCTTCACCACGTCCGAGCCGTCGATCGTCTTCCACGGCGCGTAGTGCTCGAAGTTCGCGCTCATCGAGCTCATCGCCGCGCTGATCCCGTCACTGATGACAGTGACTGCGTTCGGAGTGAACACCGCGGGGATGTCGGTGCGGTAGGTCTGAATCTGGTTCCAGGCGGTGCGCAGCGTGGCGTGCTCGGCGGTGAGGTTCTTCAACTCGAGCAAGCCGAGCGGGATGCCGTTCACGAACACCACGAGATCGGGCCGACGCTGCTTCGCGCCGATCACGGTGAACTGGTTGACGACGAGCCAGTCGTTGCGCTCGGCATCGTCGAAGTCGATGAGCCGAATCAGCTCGGTGCGCACCGCGCCATCGGCGCCGCGATGCTCAACGGGAACGCCGTCGACGAGCAGCTTGTGCACGCGCAGGTTCTCGGCGAGCTCGTTCTGAGACTCGGCGCGTTCGAGGCGCTTGATCGCCTCGTCGACGAGATCCATGTGGTCGGGGTTGATCCGTCGCGCGGCGACGCGCAGGCGCTCATATAGGTACACCTGTTCGAACGAGGTACGCTCGGGTTGGGTGCCGTCGGGTGCGATGATCGGCCCGAACATCGTCTGGTAGAGCGGCAGATCCTCGAAGTAGGTGACTGCGGCGCTCTCGACGAGCGCTTCGTCGAATCGATCTGCGTCGCGGGGAACCATCATGCGGTTGCCTCGGCGACAACGTCGGCCGCGTCGGCTACGCGGATGCGACCTGCCAGAAGTTCGGGCAGGAGTGCGTCGCGAAGAGCGATGAGGCGCAGGGTTTCCCGCTCGGCAATCAGCCACCGATCCCAAAGCGGACCGAGTTCCCGGTCCATGGCTTGAACATCACCCCTGCTCGGAACCTCGACCGTAGTGTCGAGATCGCTTCGCTTGATGTGCCCCATCGTCGTGGTCTTGTCTTTCGCAATTCCCTGGAAGACCGAGATGACAGCGCGCAGGCGATCGAAGACGAGCCAGGCTGGTACGTCGTGAGGTATTACCTTGAAGATGTGCTGGTTGACGATTGCTTCATCCCGGAACCAGCGGTACACGTCCAACGTCCCTGACCAGGACATGAGGATGTCCCCTGGGCGAGCAGTCTTCTCTTCGGGAACGTCGATGTCGTTGTAGACGGTCGAGCCACCTGGCCCCTTGTTGAGCTCGGCGATACGAATCACCATGCGACCGGTGCCGGTAGCGCCCTTCGTGTAGGCGCCGCCATTCACAAATGCCGCGAGAGATGACACCTGCACCAAGTCACCGCCGTTGGCGAGCCATCGATTCACCGATGTTCGAATGAACTCGGGAAGGATCTCGGCAATACGCCGGTTCGACTCGATCTTGTCGTCGAG
>JAGQUL010000404.1 GCA_020438525.1 Thermoleophilia bacterium
GAGCGACGGGCTGCCCCCCGCCGCCGGCAGCGTGGGCGGCACCGGCAGCGACGGCGGCCAGACCGGCACCGGTAGTGGCAGCGCTGGCTCGGCGAGCCCCGGCAACAGCTCAGCCAGCACGGGCGACGACGACCAGGCCCGCGCCGCGACCGGCGCCGACCCGCTGATGGTGACCCCACGCCCCGCACGTCCACCCCAGCAGGGCGCAGCTCCCGCCGATCGAACTGCCCCGCGCGTGAAGATCGGTCGCGTGCAGCCGCTGCGCCGCGCCCTGCGCACCCCGGTGCGCTGCAGCGAGACCTGTCGCGTGCTCGTGGTCGCCCGCCAGGGCGGCCGGCTCGTCGGGCGGCGCGTGATGTGGCTGCGCGCCGATCGCACGCTGCCGGTCGCCGCACGCATCACCCTCCGTGCCCGCGCGGGGCGCGTGGCCCTGCAGCTCGTCGTGCGCGACCGCGCCGGCAACGCCGTGAGCTACCGCCGCGCGGGAAGCATCGCCGGCCGCTCGTCGTGAAACGCCGCCACAAGCGCGGCCGATAGGCAGGATGGGAGCGCACCCATCGGGGGGTGCGCGCAAGCGGGGAGAACCACCATGTCCGTCACCACGGAGATCGCGTCGTCGATCGCGAACACGCTGCGCTCGGCAGCCACGCACTTCGACACTGCAACGAAGCTTGCGGTGAAGGCTGGAAAGGCGTCTGATTCGGTAGGTCCGCTGCACCTCGAGAACGCCGCGCGCGCGTTCGACGCCGGCCTGGTCGATGCGCGCACCGCGGTCGACGCGTTCCGGGACCAGAACCTGTCGCTCTACAGCAGCTACAACGATGCGCGCCGCGCGATCATCACGATGTCGGACATCGCCGGCGACGTGTTCGCCCATGGCCCTGCCCGTCTCGCAGAGCGCAGCTCCAAGCAGCGCGTGGGTTCGCTGCTTGCCGAGAGCGCACGGGACGCGTCGGCCGAGATGTTCAAGCAGTCGCTGCTTCGAGGGCTCTGAGCGCGCACGGGCACGGTAGCCTGCGCGTGACCGGATGCTCGTCGCCGCCCTGACATGCCTGCTGCTCCTGCTGCCGCTGCTCGCGCTGTGGCGCGTGCTTGCCGTGCGCACCGGCGAGGTGCGGCTCGCGCTGGCGCTCGCGGCGCTTGGCTGGAGTTGGCTGGCGGTGGCGATCGCAGAGGCGCTGCCCGTCGACCGTACGTGGTACCTCGCAGCGTGGGCCGCGATCGCGCTCGGCTCGGCGGTTGTGCTCGGGCGTGCCTGGGCCGGGATGCGCGTTCGTGATCGCGTGCGAGAGCTCACACGCTGGTGGTCGCTCGAGCAGCCGTGGTCGCGCGCGGGATGGATCGCGATCGCGGCGATCGGCGCGCTCACGCTGCTCACGGCGCTCGTGGCCGCGCCCAACAACTGGGACTCGATGGTCTACCACCTCGCGCGCGTGGCGGTGTGGGTGCAGCTCGGCGACGTGGCGCACTACGCCACCCACATCGAGCCGCAGCTGTACCAGCCGCCGGGCGCGGAGGAGCTGATCCTGCAGGGGTACGTGCTCGCCGGCGGCGACGCGCTCGCGGCACTCGTGCAGTGGGGCGCTTGGGTCGGCTGCGTGGTGCTCGCCCACCGCGCCGCGCAGGCGCTCGGCGCCGGTGCGCGCGGGCAGCTCGCCGCCGCGG
>JAGQUL010000087.1:0-1014 GCA_020438525.1 Thermoleophilia bacterium
ATGCTCGCTACCGGTGCGCGGCATGGAGGCCGCGCACGTGTCCTGGAAAGACGTCACGGAATGACCCTGCTCGCTCGCCGCGCCCGACGCCCGCGCCGCATCCGCCTGTTCCCGCCGATCCTCGTGTGGGGCGGCACTGCGGCCGGACTGCTCGGCGGCTGAGGCGCGCAGGTCGTCGTCGTCCATCAATCCCAGACCGGAGGATTCCGCCAGCATGCGTGACCCGCGAATCGAGAAGCTCGCCCAGGTACTCGTCCAGTACTCGACCGAGGTCAAGGAAGGCGACCTCGTTTCGATCAGCGGCGAACAGCTCGCCCAGCCGCTGCTGCTGGCGGTCTACGAAGAGGTGTTGCGGGCCGGTGGAAAGCCGGTCGTGAACGTCGGGCTCGAGGGCGCCGTGGAGTCGTTCTTCGAGCTTGCGAGCGATGCGCAGCTCGACTTCGTGAGCCCGGTCCAGGAGCTCATCTACGGCACGTTCGACGTGAGCATCGGCATCCAGGCGCCCACCAACTCGCGCGCGCTGACCGCGGTCGACCCGACCAGGCAGGCGCGCGTGTCCCGCGCCCGCCACCCGCTCATGACGAAGTACATGGAGCGATCGGCCTCCGGCGACCTGCGCTGGGTGGGCACCGTGTTTCCGACCGAGATGGTCGCGGCGGACGCGGAGATGTCGCTGCGCCGCTACGAGGACCTGTTCTACGCCGCATGCTTGTGCGACCGGGACGATCCGGTGGCAGCGTGGAAGCAGGCGTCGGCGGAGACGCACCGCCTCAACGACTGGATGAACGACGGTCGCAGCGAGGTGCGCATCGAGGGCCCCGGCACCGACCTGACGCTCTCGGTGGCGGGCCGCACGTGGGTGGCCGGCGACGGCAAGCACAACATGCCGTGCGGCGAGTTCTTCACCGGCCCGGTCGAGGACTCCGCGAACGGTCACGTGACGTTCCAGCTGCCGACGCTCCACGGCGGACGCAGCGTGAGCGGCATCCGCTTCGAGTTCAAGGACGGCAAGGT
>JAGQUL010000087.1:1078-3406 GCA_020438525.1 Thermoleophilia bacterium
CTGGGCGAGCTCGGGATCGGCTCGAACTTCGGCATCGACGTGGGCACGCGCTCGATCCTGCTCGACGAGAAGATCGGCGGCACGATCCACCTGGCGATCGGCCAGTCGTATCCGGAGACGGGCGGCACCAACGAGAGCTCGCAGCACTGGGACATGATCTGCGACCTGCGCGACGGCGGCACGATCACGGTCGACGGCACGGTGCTGCAGCGCGACGGCCGCTTCGTGGTGTGACCGAGCTCGACGCGGAGACGCTGCGCGCCGAGCTCGACCTGCGCTGGCCGGACGCCGAGGGTCAGGGCCGAGCCACGACCGACGAGCGCCATCGGCTCGTGCTGGTGCACCCCGAGTACGACGGGTTCGTGTCGCTCACCGTCCGCGCGCGGGCCGACGTGGATGGCGTGTTCGTGGTGCCGGAGCCGGCGCTCGATGCGATCGTGACGAGCCACCACCGCACGGGACCGCTGCTGCGCGGGCAGGAGCTGCCGATCGACCTGGAGCTGCACCCGGGGAACGTTGCGCGACGCGGCAGCGACGGGATGCTGCGACTGGTCGACGCGAGCGGCGAGGACGTGGCGCCGCCGGTGCGCCTGACCGTGGCAACTGATTCATCGCTCGACTGCGTGCTGGCCGGGGCGGTCGATGGGCCGTGGGACGACGACCAGCAGTTCGAGGCGGCGGTCGAGGAGCTGCTGTCGGGGCGTGGTTCGGCGCGGCGGATGGCGCTGCGCATCGACGCGATCACCGCCGGCAAGCCCGACCCGGGCTGGGGCAGGTCGCTGCCATGGAGGCGACGATGAGCGGCGACGCGCGCGACTCCACGACGACCGCCGAGCTGCGCGGCGAGCTGTTCGGCGTGCACATCCCGGAGCTGCAGCTGCCGATCGACGAGTACCGCGCGGGGCTGCGCGCGGCAGGCCTCGAGCGCGGCGAGCGATACCTGGAGCTCGGGAGCGGTCACGGGATCGGGCTGGTGGTGGCGGCCGGCGAGTTCGGCGCGCGGGCGACCGGCGTGGAGTACCTGCAGGACGCGATCGAGACCGCACGCGCAGCCGCGGCGCGTGCGGGCGTGGCCGATCGCGTGGAGCTCGTGCGCGACGACCTGCGCCAGGTCGACCCCACGCCGTTCGACGTGGTGCACATGCACCTCGGTCCGGCGTTCCACGACGTGCTCGCCGCGCGCATGGAGCGACTGCTGACACAGCACGCGCGCGTCGTGGCCGCGGGCTGGCGCGTGCCCGGATGGCTGCCGGTGCCGGGCAGCGAGGACGCGTGGGACGGCGGCTACGTGTACCGCCCGGCCGATCCGCGGCTGCAGGCATCGTGGGGCGAGCGCGGCGGCGACGATCCGGCGTGGGTCGAGCTGCACGTGCACGCCGACCTGAACGACCTCGAGCCGCGCCTGGACGGTGCACCGGCGGCGGATCGCATCGCGCTCGACCGCACGAGCGCGGGGCGGGGCACGACCGTGCTCGTGCAGCTGCCGCGGACGGGCACCGAGCTGTCGATCTGGGCTCGTTGCCGCGCCGGCCGCCTCACCCAGCGCGGCCCCACGCTCCGCGTGTGACGCACGTCACACACATGTAGGCAGGGGTACAACCGTGCGTGGGCGACGGACGTATGCTTCGGGTGAGGCACGAGAAGGAGCGAGTGATGAGCCAGAAGGTCGAGAAGTCGGCGAGCGAGTGGCGCGAGCAGCTCACGCCTGACCAGTATCGGATCCTGCGCGAGCAGGGGACGGAGCCGCCCGGAACGGGCGCGCTGCTGCACGAGAAGCGGACCGGCGAGTTCCGCTGCGCCGGCTGCGGCACCGTGCTCTTCACGAGCGACACGAAGTACGACTCCGGCAGCGGCTGGCCGAGCTTCACCGACCCGGCCGACGTCGCCAACGTGCGAATGATCGAAGACACCTCGCACGGGATGCGCCGCACCGAGGTGCGCTGCGCCGTGTGCGACGGCCACCTCGGGCACGTGTTCCCCGACGGGCCCGGCGCGTCAGGCGAGCGCTACTGCATCAACAGCTGCGCGCTGGAGTTCGCGCCGCAGGACTGATCGGGTCGATCAGCCGAAGCGACCGGCGACGTAGTCGGCGGTGCGCTCGTCGCGCGGCGAGTCGAACACCTGAACCGTGTCACCGTACTCGACGAGCTCGCCGTGTCGGTGACCGTCGGAGTCCTCGACGTTGGTGGTGAAGAACGCGGTGCGGTCGCTCACGCGGATCGCCTGCTGCATGTTGTGCGTCACGATGATGATCGTGAAGCGCTTGCGCAGCTCGCGCATCAACTCCTCCACGCGCCCGGTGGCGATCGGATCGAGCGCCGAGCACGG
>JAGQUL010000405.1 GCA_020438525.1 Thermoleophilia bacterium
TTCGCGCAGGCGCTCGCGACCATCGTCGCCGAGGCACACGACGATCCGGAAACGGTGAAGACCGCGCCCCACACCACCGTGGTGCGGCGCCTCGACGAGGCACGATCGGTCCGACATCCGGTGCTGGTCGACCCGTTCGTGGCGAATCGCCTGCCGCAGGAGTCGTGACGGGTCCCCGTTGACCTGGCCGTGCGACGCCCCGATCCAGGGGCACCCCGATCAGGGTGGAGACAGCCCGCGTGAGGTGAGACGTATGTACGGAATCCGCAGATCGCGCGGGTTATGTACATACGTCCCGTGAAAATCGTGTAAATCGCGGAGACAGGCGGCGTGTGGCGAGACGTATGTACGGAATCCGCGGATGGCGCGGGTTATGTACATACGTCACGCGAGAATCGCCACGCGAGAATCGCCACGCGGAGATCGGTGCGCGGCGGCCGCAGCAACAACGACGGGCCCGATTGGCTTCCTTGCCAACGGGCCCGTTGCTGTGTTGCTGGGTGATCGCCGGGCTGGGGATCTGGGGGGATGTGCCCGGCGATCGGTGGGGAGGTATGTCTGTGTCTTGCTGTGGTGTGGGATTCGTGCCTGTTCTTGGGGGATTGCGGTCGGGGGATCGGGGAGGATCAGCGACCGCGCAGGGCGTCGATCATCGACGCTGGGGAGGCGTCGATCGACTGTGGCACGAACTGGGTCTCACCGTTGACGGGGGAGAACGTAGTCTCGCCCTCGTCGACGGGAAGGATGTGGACGGTCTCGAGCAGCCACGGCGGAACGATTCCCGGGTTCTTCGAGCGCTCCGGCGTGAGCCAGGGCGGAACGATGCCGGGGTTGCGGTTCGGAAGCGTCGTGTTCGTGGGCTGAATCATCATGGAAATCTTTCGCTCGGTGTGCCGAACGACCGGAACATTACCGGAGTTGGTGGACGCGCAACGTGATTTCCGGCCCGTACGCGCAATTGGCCACGATTTTGGCCCTTTTCCGGGCTATCGGGGGTGCAAATACGAAAAAATCCCTCCTGAGCGTCCGTTCGAGAGGGATTTTTTCGGAATTGTGCGTCTCGATCCGTCGCTGATGCGTCAGGTTTCGGTCGAATCGTCCGCTCGATCGTTCAGGTGCGGTGCCTGCGCGTCGGGCTCGTGGCGGATCGCGTCGCTCGTCATCGCGTCGGTCGGCAACCCGTTCAGGTCCAGCTGCGGCGAGCCCAGCAGCATCGGCGGGGGCAGCACGCTCGGATGCGACCTGGTCTCGCCGGTCAGCACCGGATGCTTGCTCCGGATCCGCTCGAGCGCATCGCGGAAGCTGCTGCCGAGCGACTCCGCATCGCCGTGCGGACGAAGTCGTGCGAGCGGCGAGTGATGCCCCTGCCGTGCATCGTCGGCCGCGGGCGCCGGTTCGACGCTCGCGGCGGGGGCTGCGCCGACCGCGTCGATTGCGTCGATCGCCGCGTCGAGATCCGTCTCCGTCAGGCGGGCGGTCTCCGCGGGCCGGGCATCGGGAGCGCTGGCCACGACGGTGGGCTCGACCGGGCCGATCGTGCGCGGCGCAAAGCCCCGCGGTGCGCGCGCCGGAGCGTTGGCGGCATCGCCCGTCGGCGCGACCTGATCGTCCGATGTGGGCGTGGGCGTCGGCGCGTGTGCGCGGTCGTCGTCGCCCTGCATCGTTGCGGGCGACGCTCCAGGGGCGGGCATCGTGATTCCGGGTGCAGTCGTGAGCGCCGGGTCGAGCGTCGACCCTGCACCCACCTGCGACGCGAACGTCGGTCGCGGATGTGCCGATGCGGTGGTGGCCACCGAGCCGTCGGCTGCAGGCATCAGCGGCTCGAGCGCGACGGGGGCGGCGACCGGCTGGTCGAACACCGATGCGATCCTCGTCGGGTCCTGCTCGCCGAGCGTTCCGACCGGTCCTGCGAGCGGCGCGCCGTCGTGGCCCACGATCGTCTGGTAGAGGTGGATCACGGGCTGCTGCTGTTGCGCCGGTGCGTGCGCCGTTGCCTGCAGCACGTGCGCCGGCGACGGGGAGGCGACGACGCTTCCCGGGTGCGACGCGGTGCCGCCGGCGAGCTCCACGGCCGCGCCGACCTGGCGGGCGCGGACCTCGCGCTCGTCGGCGGGGGCGAGCAGCGTGAGCATCGATGCGGGATCGAACAGGTGGACCTCGTCGAGGTCGGGGCGCAGCGAGATGCGCTCGCCGCCACGCGTGTCGGCGCCGGGCGCGAGCCGCGCCACGAACGTCGCGCTCGCGGCCTGGGTGTCGCTGAGCGCAGTGAGGTCGGGGCTCGACACGCTCGCGGTGAAGTAGGCGT
>JAGQUL010000088.1 GCA_020438525.1 Thermoleophilia bacterium
TGTCTTATTCCGTTCGGGATCGAGCGGGGTTGCGATACGTGCCGACCGGCGGGTCGGGGCGCGACCATCATTGCAGCGCGGACGTGAGCGGTCCCGTCCCGCACTGCAGGTCGCCCCCGGCCCGTGCCTGACTCAGGTCGTCGCTGCGCGACGCGGCCCGGCGTGCGGTTCTCGCGTGCGTGGGTATGCTTTCGGACATGGATGCACCTGCCGGACAGAAGATCGAAGTCACCCTCCCCGACGGCTCCTCGCGCGAGCTCGAAACGGGTGCCACGGGGCTCGACCTCGCACGGAGCATCGGCGAGGGCCTCGCCCGCGCAGCGGTCGCGGTCCAGGTGAACGACGGCCCGACCCGCGACCTTCGCCTGCCGCTCGCCGACGGCGACCGCGTCCGCATCCTCACCAGCCGCGACCACGACGCGCTCGACGTGCTCCGGCACAGCGCCGCCCACGTCCTGGCGGAGGCGGTCGTGGCCCGCTACCCGGGAACCAAGGTGTCGATCGGGCCGGCGATCGAGAGCGGCTTCTACTACGACTTCGACTTCCCGGACGGCGTGGTGATCAACGACGAGGCGCTCGTCGAGCTCGAGGCCGACATGAAGCGGCTGGTCAAGCAGGGCCGCAGCTGGGAGCGCGAGGTCGTGTCGCGCGACGCCGCCCTCGAGCGCTTCCGCTCGCTCGGCGAGCAGTACAAGGTCGAGCTGATCGAGGACCTCCCGCCCGACGAGACGATCACCCTCTACACGCAGGGCGACTTCACCGACCTGTGCCGCGGACCACATGTCCAGGACACCAAGGCGATGAAGGCGATCAAGCTCACGTCGACCGCCGGCGCGTACTGGCGCGGCGACTCCTCGCGCGAGCAGCTCACCCGCATCTACGGCACCGCGTTCTTCAGCAAGGACGACCTCAAGGCACACCTCGCCAACCTCGAGCGTGCGAAGCAGAACGACCACCGCGTGCTCGGCACGAAGCTCGACCTGTTCAGCTTCGACCCGATCAGTCCCGGCTCGCCATTCTGGCACGCCAAGGGCCTCGCGATCTGGAACTCGATCACGGAGATGTGGCGCGAGCAGCACGTCGAGCGCGGCTACGGCGAGGTCAAGACCCCGATCCTCTATCGCCCCGAGCTCTACAAGAAGTCCGGGCACTGGGACACCTACCGCGAGAACATGTTCCTCACCGCGCCCGACGAGGAAGGGCACCAGTTCGGCATGAAGCCGATGAACTGCCCGGCCCACGCCACGATCATCAAGACCCGCCAGCTCAGCTACCGTGACCTGCCGGTCCGGATGAACGAGCAGGGCCTCGTGCACCGCTTCGAGGCAAGCGGCGTGCTGCACGGGCTCATGCGCGTGCGTCACATCACCCAGGACGACGCCCACATCTTCTGCGCACCCGACCAGGTGCTCGACGAGGTGTCCGACGTGCTCGGCTTCGTGCGTGACCTGATGGCGCTCTTCGGCTTCGACGACTACACGATGGAGCTGTCGACCCGTCCCGAGAAGAAGATCGGCGACGACGCGCTCTGGGACCAGGCCGAGGCCGCACTCGCCGAAGCGCTCGTGCGCAACGACCTGCCCTACTCCGTCAATCCCGGCGATGGTGCGTTCTACGGTCCGAAGATCGACTTCCACGTGCGCGACTCGATGGGTCGCTCGTGGCAGTGCGGCACGATCCAGCTCGACTACAACATGCCGAGCCCCGAGCGCTTCGACCTCACCTACACCGGCGAAGACAACCAGGAGCACCAGCTCGTGATGATCCATCGGGCCCTGCTCGGCTCGATGGAGCGCTTCATCGGCATCCTGCTCGAGCACTACGGCGGCGAGTTCCCGCTGTGGCTCGCACCCGAGCAGGTGCGCGTGCTGCCGGTCGCCGACCGCCACATCGACGTCGCTCGACAGGTCGTGGATTCGCTCCGCGCCCGACGCCTGCGCGCCGATGTCGACGAACGGACCGAGAGCGTCGGCCGCAAGGTGCGCGATGCCGGCATCCAGCGCACGCCGATCGTCGTCGTGATCGGCGACTCGGAGGTCGAGGGCGGGACCGTCACGGTGAATCGACGCGGGAGCGACGACAAGCAGGTGATGGCGGTCGACGAGCTCGTCGAAGCGGTCGCGGCCGAGGTCGCCGAGCGGCGACTGTCCGACCACGTCCGAGCGGCGCTCGACGCTGATCCGACCGAGTAGGAGCGGCGGGACCCCGCCGGATCCATAGGTCCGGCGTACCTGCCAAGCTTGCAGCTTCAGCGAGGCTTTGTACTGGTCGCGGCAGGTAGGTGCAGGTTCGGGAGTTCACGCGCTCGCATCGCGACCGTTCGGTTTCCTATCCTTCCGTGCATCCGATCGGGCCCTTCGGGACCCGGCCGGATCCGCACCCCCCCTGCGGTTGGGCTCGCGCTCCTCACGGAGACGAGCCCTCTTTTTTGCCATGATGTCCGCATGGACGACGACGACGGCGACCGGGCACACGGAGCGAGCGGGGAGCGACCCGCATCGTCCGGGGCTCGAACGGTGCAGCACTGCCCGTGGTGCGGCGAGCACATCGGATCGTTCTGGGGGCGTCGCGAGGCCGACGGCAGCCATTGGTGCGAGTCGTGCCAGGCCTTCTTCCGCGTCGAGGAGCTGTAGGCTCGTCGCACCGAGCCCGGGTGGCGGAACTGGTAGACGCCGGGGACTTAAAATCCCCTGCCATCGTGCGTGCGGGTTCGACTCCCGCCCCGGGCATCGCCGAATTCGTTCTCTTCGCGACCGTGCGGGGTAGGGGACGGGCATGACAGCTGCACGGACCTGCCCCGACTGCTCAGCGGCCCTCGAGGTCGTCCACCACGAAGGCATCGAGCTCGACCGCTGCCCCGCGGGACACGGCACGTGGCTCGATCGCGGCGAGCTGCGCGCCGTCGCCAACACCGAGCTCGCTCCCCGGCCGGTCGAGGAGGCACAGGCGGCAGTGACGGCTGCCGCACGGGACGCCGGCCACGCAGTGCTCGCCGAGGCGGATCGCCAGCGACGCCGATGTCCGATCTGCGGTGCCGCGATGCGCCTCACCGAGTACGCGACGTCCGGGATCGTGATCGACGAGTGCTCGGAACATGGCGTCTGGCTCGATGCGGGTGAGCTCGAGCAGGTCGAGGCGTACGCGGAGGGCGTTCGCCGCGAGCTGCACTCGGGCGCGGGGAACAAGCCCTTGATCCCGGTTGCAGGGCTCGACGTTCCCGCCGAATTGCTCGCCACGATTCGAACGGCATCCGCACCGCCTCCGGCCTGAGGCCCCCCGCGGCGAGGGTTTGGCAGCTTCCGCGCTCAAGCATGCGGCGAGGCTGGCCGATATCGCCGCCATGGAAGCGGACTCGCCCACAACCGCAGTTGAATCGTCCATGCCTACGGCCGGTCGTCGCCGCAGCCTGCTCGGATTGCCCGCGCGGCTGGCGTTGATGGTGCTCGTCGCGATCGTCGTGTTCGTCATGGCGATCGTGACCTACGCCGACCACCGCCTGTCGGTGTCGCACCAGGACCAGGCTCGTCAGGTCACGCTGGGCGTGGCCCGCGACGTCGGATCGCAGCTGACGGCAGCGGACTTCCAGTCGGGGACCGACGACTTCCGCGAGCTCCTGAAGGGCCGCATCGACGAGGTTAGGACCACCGATCCCGCGATCCTCGGGATCGCGCTGTACTCGCGGACCGGCACGTCGGCGGTCAAGGAACACGCCACGTCGGGCGATGCTTCCGCGGCCGATGCGAAGCTGGCCCGGGCGAGCCTCGCTTCCGGCGAGGAGGCGTACGGCAGCGTCGGCGACACCACCACCGTCGCATGGCCCGTCGCGTACGACGAGGGCGCGCCCACGGCGATCGCGATCGTCTCCTACGACACCAAGGACATCATCGCCGGAGGAGGCGACGACCGGCTTCGCCTGATCCTCGGCGGCATCCTCGGCGGCGCACTGCTCGGCGCGATCGTGCTGATGCTGCTGCGGCGCGAGCTGTTCCGCCCGCTCGCGGAGATGCGGCGCGTCATGGCGCAGATCCGCAGCGGCGCGAAGGGCGCGCGGATCGGTTGGAACCGCGGCGACGAGCTCGGTGCCGTCGCCGACGAGTTCGACGCGATGGTCGGCGAGCTCGAGGCCGCAGAAGCTGAGCTCGCGAAGTTCGTGAACCGAGACCAGCTGACAGGGCTGCTCACCCGCGAGGCGTTCACCGATCGCTTCGCCGCAGAGCTCACCCGCGCGCGCCGCGAGGGCTACCCGATCTCGCTGCTGGCGATCGACATCGACGACCTCGACGAGGTCAACACCACGCACGACCGGGCCGCGGGCGATCAGGTCCTGGCAGACGTGGGATCGGTGATCGGCAGCTGCACTCGACCGACCGACGCGTGCGGACGCACCGGCGACGACTCGTTCCACGTTGCGCTCGTCGGTGCCGACGCGGAGCAGGCATCCATCGTGCTGGGCCGCATCCGCCGCGAGATCGCGCAGCGCGTCGGGATCGGCCCCGAGCGAACCCGCGTGACCTGCGGCTACGGAGTCGCCGAGTATCCGCGCCACGCGGTCGACCAGATCGCGCTCGAGCGGATGGCCGAGGCCGCATGCCATCACGCACAGCGTGACGGCCGCGACAAGGCGCTCGCATTCGGCCCGTCCGGCGGATACGTCGACGCGGCCACGCTGGTTCCCGAGGCCGAGCGCCGCGACGAGCAGCCGACCGGCGCGCGCGAGCTCTCGTCCACCGTGCACGCACTTGCCCGAGCGCTCGACGGGATCGATCCCGCACTCGGTGGCGGAGCACACTCGCAGCGCGTCGCCCGCTACGCCGCAGCACTTGGCCGTGAGCTCGGCTACGGCGATGCTGCGCTGCGCGAGCTGCGCAGCGCAGCGGTCCTGCACG
Source organism: Thermoleophilia bacterium (assembly GCA_020438525.1). The sequence goes on from JAGQUL010000088.1 coordinate 4,887, forward strand.
ACGTGGGCAAGGTCGCGGTGCCGCCGGCGATCCTGCGCACCCCGGAGGAGCAGCTCGACGAGCGCCAGCGCGGCGCGCTGCGCTACCACGCGTGGGTATCGCGAACCATGATCGCCGGTGCGGGTCTCACAACCGTCGCCGACATCGTGTTCCACATCCCCGAGCGATGGGACGGCACCGGCTACCCGGAACGCCAGCGCGAAGACGCCATCCCCGAGTCGAGCCGCATCCTGCGCGCGGCGGAGCTGCTCGACGACCTCGTGACCGGATACGCCGGCAGCGAGCCGATGAGCCCGTTTCGCGCCGCGAGCGAACTCAAGCAGCGCGCCGGCAGCGAGCTCGATCCCGACCTCGCTGTCCGGCTCGCACGGCTCGTACGCGAGGAGGGTCTGGTCGGCAACGAGCAGGCCTCACCCGAGCAGCCGTCCGCCGAAGAAGCGGCGGCCCCGACGTCGGACGTCGAGGCCGCCTGAGTTCGGTTCGGGTCGCGGCGAGCGTGCCGCAAGCCGTGCCGCATTCACCTACTTGAACGAGGCGAGCTCCTTCGCGTCGACGACACCGTCGCGCAGCCAGGTCGGCACCACGCCGTCCTCGTCCGTGACGTGATGCTCGACGACCGTCGGAGCCTGGGTCGAGGCCATGAACTTCGTCGTGGCACCCGGCTGTGCGGTGATGCCCACCGCGGTCCACGCATCCATCACGGCCTGCGACTCGGCGCCATTGCCGAACAGCCGCGTCGCAGCGGCGAGCGTCGCGCTCGCGGCCGCGTTGAAGTCGGAGTTCGGTCGCAGGTAGTCGGTCAGCGCGGTGTACCAGATCTTCGCGAGCTTGTCGCCGCCGATCCGGATCGCAACCTCGTACGCAGCCTTGTTCGGGATGCCCGAGTTGATGTGCACGCCGCCGTTGTCGGACGACATCTTCTTGTAGTCCTTCATGTGGCCCGGCTGCGGGTCGCCCTTGTAGCCGGTACCCGGTGCCTTCATGCTGCGCAGGCCGTCGCCGTCGACGCCCGGCGTGAACACGTCCTCGCCGATCAGCCAGTCGGCAGCCTTCGCCGCGTCGACCGTGCCGAAGCCCTGGCGGTTCTCGGCCCACTGCTCGATCAGCTCGCCGAAGACGTCGCTCCAGCTCTCGTTGAGCGCTCCGGACTGGTTGCGGTACGCGAGGCCCGCGGTGTGCTCGGTCACGCCGTGCGTCATCTCGTGGCCGACCACGTCGAGGCCGAGCGACAGGGGCTTGAACAGCTTCCCGTCGCCGTCGCCGTACGTCATCTTCGAGCCGTCCCAGTACGCATTGTTGTAGCTGCGACCGTAGTGGACGACGCTCTTCATCTGCATGCCGCGGCCGTCGATCGAGTTGCGACCGAGCACCTTGGCGTAGAACTCGTACACGAGTCCGGCGTTGTCGTGCGCGGCGTCGATCGCCTCGTCGCCGGTCGGGGCATCGCCCTCCTTGCGCACGAGGTCACCAAGGCCGCCCTTGGGAAACTCGCTGTTCTTCGCGTCGTACGTGGCGCGATTCGGTGTTTCCGGCACATCTGATGCCGGGCTCGTCGGCGACGTCCCCACGCCTCCGACCGAGCTGATTCCTGCCAACGTGGTCATACGGTTCCTCCCACCGTGTCCCTGCCCTGTGGCGAGGGGAGTGTCCGCGACGAACCAAACGCATGTTTCGTGAGAATTGATGTTGGCCCAAGAAGGCCACGAATAGTGGCCGCTATCGGCCACGCATGGTGCGGTGCGGCGTGCGCATCATTGCAGCTTCGTCGGCTGCGGTCCGCGACATGGCGTGGATTCCCGCGGAAGCTCCGGAAATGCGCATTCCGGCCACGTTGGCCCAGGCGGCGCGCGTCGCTGCCGTGATTCCGACTGCGATTCGACCACGCTCCGGCCCGTTTTCGCGCGGTCACTCGGCGCGTATCGCCGCGGATCAGCCGGCGGACCTGGACTTCGTGCGCGCGCGAACTGCCTTGGACGGGATCGATCGATTGCCCGCCGTGTCGCGCGCCTGCACCCGGAACGCGTAGGTGCGCGAGGAGCTCAGGCGGCGGACGCGGACCACTCGGCGGCTCGACGGGACCTTCGCGACCGGGTGCCACTTCCTGCCGACCTTGCGGGCGACCACGTAGTCGTCGAGCTCCACGTTGTCGCGGCTCGGCGTCCACCGCAGCGTCACCGTCGACGAGCTTCGCGCCACTGCGCGGACCCGCTTCACTCGCGACGGTCGCTTGGTGTCCTTGAGCACCCGCACCATCACGGTGCGCGGCGCGGAAACGTTGCCCGCGCCGTCGCGCGCCACGACCTGGAGGCGATAGCGCAGGCCGGGCCGCATGCCCCGAGCGCGGACGGTGATCGCCCGACCGCGAGTCGTGCCCATCACCACATACCGGGTGCGGGTCTTGGTCTTGACTACGCGCCGCACCTGGAAGTTGCGGATCGCGACGTTGTCGCGGGATCCGGTCCAGCGCAGCGTGATCCGTCCCGGGTGCTGCTTCACCGAGACGCGTCCCGGTTGCGTGGGCGGTGTCGCGTCGCGCGGCGTGCGCGTCTCGGTGCCCTCGGAGCCCGAGGAGTCGCCCACCGGCGTGCCGCTCGCTGCCCATCCGCGCAGCCAGGCGTTGTACGCGGCTGCCGCGTTCCAGTGCGTCGCAAGGTACGTCCCGCCACCGGGCGCGGGGTTGAAGTAGTCGTCGCGGTTGCAGTCGAGGACCTTTGTCGCGCAGACGTTGTCCTGATAGGCGCCCGTGCCGGTGTCGTCGTAGCACATGATGTCCTGCCCGTCGCGGCAGTGGCCGGCGCTCGTGGAGTGCGGCGCTGCACCCACCACGGCACCCATCGTGTGCATGACCTCGTGCACGAGCACGTCCCAGTGGGGCACGCCGCCGCCCTGCGTGTACCGGTACTCGACCGAGTACAGGCCGCCCTTGTCGTTCTGGTTGCCGGGGCCTGCGCTTGCGTCCGACGTGAACACGTGCCCGGTGCCTGCCGCGCCCGACGACGACGGCGCGTCCCAGTACACGATGTAGCGCTCGGTGCTGCCCTGGTCCCCGTTGAACTGGTACCCCTGTGCCCGCAGGCCGTTGACGATGTCGCTGAACGATGCGGTGCCCGCGCTCAGTTCGCCCAGCGTCGCCTGCAGCACCACCGGCTCGGGTCCGCCGTCGCAGCGAACCGGCAGTCGGCGGCCGGCGGCGGGGTCCACCGAGCGGCTCTCGGCGTCGATGTACGCGCTCAGCTTGTAGACCTCGGTCTTCAGCAGCGGCGCGATCGTCGTGAAGCGCGACGCGACGTTGCCGGGGCGTGCGTACACGAGCGTGTAGTGCTGCTCGGATCCCGCGACGCAGGTGACGTCGTCCGGTCCGGCTCCACTCACCGCCGCCTGGGAGCCCGGTGCGTAGCTCGCCGCGGCGATCGGCGGCGCGTCCAGGCCGTGGATGGTGTGGCTGCGGCCGTCCGCCTGCTCCACGCGAAGGAGCCCGTCCGGCGTGCGGCACGCGTCGCCGATGCCCTCCACGTCGATCGTTGCGCGGCAGCTCGAGCCGACCTGCACGGGTGCCTCGGCAACGGCCTCCTCGTTGATCTGCTCGACGTCCTCGCGCACGTCGAGCAGCTCGGCCTGCTCCGGGGTGGGGCCGTTCGGCGCCGCGGTGTCGTCGCCGAACGCCGCGAGCGGGATCGCTGCGAGCGCGCACGTCATGGTGACGAGCGTGGCAGCGATGGCGATGCTTCGGGCCTGCAGCAGGGCTCCGTCTCCCCCCGGGATTTGCACTTTCGCCACCGACATCGGCACTGATTGCAGAAAGTTGAGAGTGCTAGTCCGTATTGTCGTGTAAGGCTTTTGTGAACACTCGTTCACAGTCGGAATCGGATAGCGTGATCGCATGCGCACACGTCGAATTCCCGCCCTCGCACCGCTCCTGGTCCTGATCGCGGCCGCTGCTCTGGTCGTCGCCGGTTGTGGCGGCGACGACGACCAGTCGTCCTCGAGCAGCGGCGGATCCTCTGCCGGCACGACCGCTTCGACGCGCAGTGCGCCGGCCATCGACCTGCGCGAGGTCGGTCGATTCGACAAGCCCGTCGACGCAGTGGCCGTGCCGGGTACCGACCAGGTTGCCGTGGTCGAGCAGACCGGACGCGTGATCGTCGTGTCGGGAATGTCGTGTGCCAGCCGCGACCGCTGCCCCGACCGGCCGGTCACCGACGGTACCGTCGTGCTCGACCTGACCGGCACGGTCTCGACGGGCAACGAGCAGGGCCTGCTCGGACTGGCATTCCACCCCGACTGGCCGCAGGACCCGCGCATCTTCATCGACTACACGGATCGCGACGGCACCACGCACGTCGAGGCGTGGACGATGGACACGCCGACCGCCACGGCGGTCCGCAGGACCGAGCTGCTGCGCATCCCCCAGCCGTACTCGAACCACAACGGCGGCGACGTGCTGTTCGGGCCCGACGGGCTGCTCTACGTCGGGACGGGCGACGGCGGCGATGCAGGCGATCCCGGCGACCGGGCGCAGGAGGACGACGAGCTGCTCGGCAAGCTGCTTCGCCTCGACGTCGACCGCGGCGGCGAGCGCGGCTATGCGATCCCGAAGGGCAACCAGTCGACGGGGGCTGCGGAGGTGTTCGCGCTCGGGCTGCGCAACCCGTGGCGCTTCTCGTTCGATGCACAGCGCGGCGACCTGTGGATCGGCGACGTCGGCCAGGACACCTGGGAGGAGCTCGACGTGCTTCCTCGCGCACGCCTCGAATCGGGGCCCACGCCCAACTTCGGCTGGCGTCGCCACGAGGGCTACGCCGACTTCGACACGAGTGGCAAGACCGGCCCGGGTGAGCTCCAGCAGCCGGTGCTCGCCTACGGTCGCAAGGAAGGGTGCTCGATCACCGGCGGCTTCGTCTACCGAGGCGCGCTGGTGCCCGACCTCGACGGCTGGTACGTGTTCGCCGACTTCTGTGGCGACGACCTACGCCTGATCGACGCTGCGGACGTGCCGGGATCGTCGTTCGACCAGGGCGAGCTGACCTGGGCGAGCGTCGACGGAGTCGAGCAGGCCGCGTCGTTCGCGCAGGTCCAGCACGACGAGCTGCTCGTGCTCTCGCTCGACGGTGGCATCTGGCAGGTCGTCCCGGCATGAGCGGGGGCGTGACCCGGTTGCTGGTCGTGTCCGACACGCACCTGTCGCTCGGCGCGCGCCTGCCGGACCCGGTGCTCGAGCTGGCCGATCGCGCAGATCACGTGATCCACGCAGGCGACTTCACGGGCAGCGACGTGCTGGATACCCTCGAGGCGCTCGCGCCGGTCACTGCAGCCTGCGGGAACTGCGACGGGCTGGAGATCGCAGCGCGGGTGCCCGAGCGCGCGATGGTCGAGCTCGCGGGCGTGTCGGTGGCGGTCGTGCACGACGCCGGCGCGCAGTCCGGCCGCCACGAGCGCCTGCAGGAATGGTTTCCCGGCGCCCGCGTCGTGGTGTACGGCCACTCGCACATGCCGGAGCTCGTCGAGTCGGCGACGGGCCAGCTCGTGCTGAACCCCGGCAGCCCCGTCCAGCGACGGCGCGCGCCCGACCACACGGTTGCGTGGCTGGAGCTGCGCGACGGCGAGGTCGTCGACGCGCATCTCGTGCACCTCGACTAGCATTCCGGAAGACGATGGCCTCGACCGTTCGAATCAGCATCCTCCTCATCGCCGCATGCCTGCTCGCCGCAGGCTGTGGCGACGACGGTCCTGCGGGACGCTCCGCGAGCTCCGGGTCCGGTGGTGGGGACACGTCGACTGCAGGCGGCGTTGCCGCGGCCTCGTCGAGCGATCCGCAGGTTCCCACCGCGCAGGCACGGTCGATCGGTCGTCGCTTCGATGCCTTGGCATCGGCGTTCGCGCCGGTGAGCGCGCGGATCAACTTCCTCGTCACCGCCGAGACCCTGCGCGCCGACGCGGTCGACTCGGACGCCGGCACCGACATCGAGCTGGAGCGAACCGGAGCCGTACGCGTCGAGCTTCGACGGATGCGCTCGGTGCTTCAGTCGGCGAGGCCGGTGGTCGCGGCCGTGACCGTGTCGACTGAGTCCCAGCGACGGGTCAGGCAGCTGCTGCTCGACGCGATCGACGCTCGGCTGCGAGCAACCGGTCAGCTCGAGTCGGCGCTCGACGGGCTGGCGCAGGAGGTCGGGGACTCGATCGTCGATGCTCGCTTCGAGGCATGGGACGCGTCGTGGAGCGAATCGCAGCGCGACACCCGCGAGGCGACGACGCTGGTCCAGGAGTCGCGTGCCGAGCTCGGCCTGCCGGCAGCCCCCGAGGAGGCGCTGCGATGAGCGGACGATGGTTCAGGCGCACGGGAGTCGTCGCGGTGCTGGTGGTGGTGGCGACCGTCGTCACGTCCGGAGGCGACCTGCTTCGTCGGGGGGGCTGGGATGCGAACGCCGGGCCGGGTGCGACCACGGTTGCGGCGTCGAAGGACGACGAGCACGCGAAGCAGCTCGAACGGGATCTCGACCGGCTCTCCGAGTCGTGGGCGCTCGGCGGCGGGCGCTTCGGCTACCCGTTCTGGGAGAAAGCCGGGCAGCGATGGCGCACCGGGCAGGTCACCACCCCGCTGTATCGCGAGTACGCGACCGGGTATCGGGATCGACTTCGTGCCGGGTGCGACCTGATCGAGGCGACCGACGTGAACGAGGCCGAGGCGAAGGATGTCAGGTCGCTGCTCGTCGACTCGTGCCGCAGCCGGCTCAAGGCGCTCGCGGCACAGCGCTCGTGGCTCGACGTGCTGATCCATCGCGACCACCTCACGACCGACGAGTCGACCGATGCGACCGCAGCAGCTACGGGCGACCCGGCCGCAGCTCGGCAGGAGCTCGCCCGTCAGCGCACCGAGCTGGATGCCGACGCGGCCGAGCACGAGGCCGACTTCCGCGAGGCGCTGCAGGATTCGTATCGTGACGCGCGCCTCGCGATGGACCTGGCGCAGTCGGAGCTCGACTCGGTCGGACGCGATCGCCTTCCGGAGGGCGCATTCATGTGACGCGCGCCGGGCGCGCTCGCGTGCCCACGGGATATATGGAGGCGCGAAGCGACGAGAAATCGACGCAAGCTGAGCAAATCGTCGATCCGCAGGTTATCGAGGCATCAGGTGTCGGGAGCAATGAGCCGATCCATGGACGGGTGGTGATGCCACGATGGCGAGTATCGGAACAATGGGTTCGGCCTTCAACTCGACGATGCATCGCGCCGAAGTCCGTGCCGCAGAGGCGCGACTCGACGCCGCGAAGCGAGAAGAGGAGCGCGCGTCGCAGCGCCGCGAAGATGCCCAGAACCGCGTCGAGCGGGCACACGAACGCGCATCGCACGTCGACCGCTACGCCTGATCGGGTCCCGAGTCGGCCGGTCCGCGGCCGAGCGACGACAGCGTGCGGCTCGACAGCGCGACCGGCGACACCCGCTCGCGCCCGCCGAGCGACACCGCCGCTGCGCCCGCAGCGGCGGCGATCACTGCCCGCGACAGGTCGGGATTCGAGCGACTGACGTGGTCGGTCACCCACTCGACCGCGTCCTCGAGCTCCATGAGCGGGACCGGATCGATCGGCTCGGCACCTCGATCGACCCGCATCTGGATCGTGGTGTGCGCCACGCCGAGCTCCGCCTGGAGCGCGTGCTCGAGCTGGTCGAGCACGTGGTCGGGGTCTGAGCCTGATTCGATCCGGACGTGCGCGCTCGCGGCGAGCGTGCCGGGTGCCATCGTCCAGACGTGGACGTCGTGTGCCTCGAGCACGCCGTCGACCGCCACGAGCACGCTGCCCACCCGTCGTGCGTCGAGCCCGTGCGGCGCTGCATCGAGCAGGATGTCGGCGCTGCGGCGTACGAGCCGCCATGCGCCGACCACGATCAGGGCGGTCAGCATGAGGCTCGCCAGCGGGTCGGCGCGCGTCCAGCCGGTCGCCCAGATCACGATGCCCGCGCCCACGGCCGCGACCGACCCGAGCAGGTCGC
>JAGQUL010000406.1 GCA_020438525.1 Thermoleophilia bacterium
CATGGTCCGACGACGTGCGCGTGGTGGGCCACGGCCTGGTGCGCGTCCATGCAACCGATCTCGAGGCCGCGCAGCTCGGGCTGGTGGCGATGCTCGCCGACGCACGCGTGCGGGTGCGGGCGATCGAGCAGACGAGCACGGAGTTCGAGCAGGCGTTCCTGGAGCTCACGCGATGACGATGCTGCGTGTGGAATGGCTGCGGCTGGTGCGAACGCGTCGATGGATCGCGGTGTTCGCCCCGTTCCTGCTGTTCGGCCTGGCCAGTCCGCTGCTCGTGCGCTACCAGCAGCAGCTCGTCGAACGATTCGCCACCGGGGTCCAGATCACGTTCCCGAAGCCGACCGTGCTCGCTGCGCTGCAGCAGCACGAGGCAAACGCGGCGCAGCTCGGCGCGCTCGCGGTGATCATCGTCGCGGCGATGGCACTGGCGATCGACGCCGATCCGCAGCGTTCGATCTTCCTGCGCACGCGAGCCAGGTCGCTCGCGTCGGTCGTGGCGGTGCGCGCCGGAGTGGTGGCTGCCGCCGCCGTGGCTGCATGGCTGCTCGGATCGCTTGGGGCGTGGTACGAGACCGTCGTGCTGATCGGCGCGCCGGACGTGCCGGGCGCGCTCGTCGGCATCGGGTTCGGCGCGCTCGCTCAGCTCGTGTCGGTCGCGCTCGTGGTGGCGGCGATCGGGATCGTCCGCGGCACCACCGCTGCTGCCGCGATCGCCCTCATCACGTACTTCACGCTGCCGCTGCTGGACCTCGTCTCTGCGCTCGAGCGGTGGTCACCCGTGCGGCTGCAGGAAGCGTTCTCGCAGCTCGGATCCGGCGCGGCACATCCCATCGACTTCGTGCGACCGGCGATCAGCGCGCTCGCGCTGATCGCCGGGAGCTTCGTTGTCGGCGTTCATGGGCTGCGACGTCGCGAGCCCTGAACGGGCGCACGCCCGGTATCGTGAGCTTCATTTGCGCGTCATTCGCGTCCGCGCGGGCATACTCGGACCAATGGACCGCTCCGGCACCGACGACGCATCCGCGCGCGCTTCCGTCTCGCGCGATGCGCGGGAGGAACCCGTCGCCGGATCAACCGCCAGCTTCGTGCAGGCGGAAGCGCTCGTCGTCGAGGCACTCACCCAGTCCCGGCACGCGCGGCGCCGGCTCGAGAAGGCCGACGAGCGGATCCGCAATGCCGATGCGCGGAGCGCGGAGGCAGCGCTCGTTCGCGCCGCCGCAGAGGCGCTGGCAGAGGAGTCGGAGCTGCTTGCCCGGCATGCACGTGAGGACTCGGAGGAGTACGAGCGCGCGCTGTACCACTACCAGCAGCTCGTGCGGCATCGTCTGGCCAACCCGCTGCAGATCATCCTCGGGCTGTCCGAGGCGCTGCTCACGATCCCCGACATCGACGAGGATCGTCAGCGCGAGATGCTCGCGATGATCCGGCAGCAGGCCGTGCTGCTCGGCCGGGCGTCGCTCTTCGACACCGGCCAGCAGGGCGCCGAGGAGCGGGAGCTGTCGGCCGAGCCGACGATCGAGGAGCGGTAGCTGCAGTCGGGCCCCTGGCCACGCATGCGACATGCTCGACGGCGACCCTTCCTGCAGGGATCCGGATTCGCTTGACGTGCGTGTCGCTTCCTGCTGCCCACGTGACCGTGACCGTCACTGGTCGGTGGGGCACCGACACGGTCGCCGTGACCGGCACGGTCCGAACGCAGAGCGGAGGCTGCGGCGGGGGGG
>JAGQUL010000089.1 GCA_020438525.1 Thermoleophilia bacterium
GACACCGCCGGCCGCCTGCACACCAAGACCAACCTGATGGCCGAGCTCGAGAAGGTCCGCCGCGTGCTCGAGCGCCAGCTCCCCGGCGCGCCACACGAGACGCTGCTCTCGATCGATGCGACGACGGGTCAGAACGGCATGCGCCAGGCCAAGGAGTTCGCCGCGGCCGTGGACGTGAGCGGAGTGGTGCTCACCAAGCTCGACGGCACCTCCAAGGGCGGCATCGCCGTGGCGATCGCCAACGAGCTCGACATCCCGATCAAGCTCGTCGGCATCGGCGAAGGCGTCGAGGACCTCCAGCCCTTCGACCCTGACGAGTTCCTCACCGCGCTCTTCCCCGACGACCTGCTCGGGTCCTGAACGTCGCGACCCGAAGGCCGGGTCAGCCCGCCTGCGAGATCAGCTCCGCCGCGCGCGACAGGTCGCCCGCGAGCAGCGCCTCGATCGCCTGGTGGCGCAGCTCGTCGCTGCGGATTCCCTGCACCATCTCGAGCGTGTCGCCGTAGACGATCCGCGCGGCCTCGTCGCCGCTGCGCGCCGCAAGCTCCGCGTACGCCGCCTTCACGGCCTCGACCGCGCCGTCGCCGTCGAGCGGCTTGTCGCTCAGCACGAGCTCCGAGCCCTTCGACACCTGGCTCAGCTCGTTGCGCACCACGATCAGCCCGCTCGGCGTCGTGGTCTGCGTGGTGGCGCTGCCCGGCACGATCAGCCCGCTGGGGGTCGTGGTCGCGTTCGGCAGCGTCGGCGCTGCGGAGGCATCGGGCAGCGTGGCCGTGATGGTGGGGGGAAGCTCTGTTCGAATCATGGTCGCAACGCTACGTCCGTCACGCGCGCGAGTGAAGGGCGACGACGACCAGGATGCCTGCTGCGGCCAGCGCTCGTCCGTGTCCGTGGCCGTGCGGATGCGTCGCGTCGACTAGGATCCCTCCATGTTCGACACCCTGCAGGAGAAGCTCGAAGGCACGTTCCGCAACCTCGGTTCGAAGGGACGAGTGAGCGAGGACGACGTCAAGGTCGCGATGCGCGAGATCCGTCTCGCGCTGCTCGAGGCGGACGTCAACTTCAAGGTCGTGAAGACCTTCGTCGCGACCGTGCAGGAGCGCCTCGACGGCGCCGAGGTGCACAAGGCGCTCGACGCGCCGCAGCAGATCGTGAAGATCGTCAACGAGGAGCTCGTGAGCCTGATGGGCACGGGCAGCTCGAAGCTGACCTTCTCGCAGCGCGGCCCGACCGTCGTGCTGATGGCCGGCCTGCAGGGATCGGGCAAGACCACCACCACCGCCAAGCTCGCCAAGCTGCTCAAGGAGCAGGACGGCAAGACGCCGGCGCTCGTCGCATGCGACGTGTACCGCCCGGCCGCCATCGACCAGCTCAAGACCGTCGGCGCGCAGGTCGGCGTGCCGGTCTACGACCAGGGCACGGACGCCGACCCGGTGAAGATCGCCGAGTGGGGCGTGAAGACCGCGGCCGACAACGGCGCGGACGTGGTGATCGTCGACACCGCCGGCCGGCTCGACATCGACGAGCAGCTCATGGACGAGCTGATCCGCATCAAGAAGGCGATCAAGCCGCACAACGTGCTGCTCGTGCTCGACGCGATGACCGGTCAGGAGGCCGTGTCCGTCGCCGAGCGCTTCGATCAGGCCGTGGCGTTCGACGGCGTGATCCTCACGAAGCTCGACGGCGACGCGCGCGGCGGCGCGGCGCTCTCGGTCAAGAGCGTCACGGGCAAGCCGATCAAGTTCGTCGCGCTCGGCGAGACGCTCGACGCGCTCGAGTACTTCCACCCCGACCGCATGGCCAGCCGGATCCTCGGCATGGGCGACGTGCTCACCCTCATCGAGAAGGCCGAGCAGGCGTTCGAGGAGGACGAGGCAGCGGAGATGGAGAAGCGCCTCCGCAAGGGCCAGTTCACCTTCGAGGACTTCCTCAAGCAGATGAAGATGATGCGGCGGATGGGTTCCTTCAAGGGCATCCTCGCAATGCTCCCGGGCATCCCGAAGGAGATCCGCGACATCGACGTCGACGAGAAGGAGATCGCGCGGATCGAGGCGATCGTGCTCAGCATGACCGCCGAGGAGCGCCGCAATCCCGACGTGATCGACGGATCGCGCCGGCGCCGCATCGCAGCCGGCTGCGGCCGCGAGGTGCATGACGTCAACCAGCTGATCAAGCAGTTCGACCAGATGCGCAAGATGATGCGCCAGCTGATGAAGGGCGGCGGCAAGCTGCCGCCCGGCTTCGGCGGCGACGGCGCAGGTGGCGGCATGCCCGGCATGGGTCCGGGCGGGATGCAGCTGCCGGGCGGCGGCGCGTTCCCCGGCAGCGGGCGACGCTGAACTGGTTCTCGTTCAAGCCGCGGCCGGCGCGGCCGATGGGAGCCCCGTGATCCATTCCCGCGCATTCGAGGCGATCGAGGACCCCGCCGATCCGGCGTGGAGCGGGCACGCGCCCGCTGCCCCGAGCCGCCTGCGACGCCGCGCCGGGATGATCGCGCTCGCGGTCGCGGCACTCGCGCTCGCAGCCGCTGCGATGGTCGTCGTCGCCTCCCGCTCGACTGGCAACGATGCGAGTGCCACGCCGGGCGTGGCAGCCGCGAACGCCGCGACGCAGCCCGCACCGCTCGAGGCAGCCGGGCAGGTAGTCGAGGTGCCCCAGGACGCGCCGGTCACGCCCGCTGCACCGACGGGCGACGACGATGCCGCGACGCCCGCCGATGCCGGCGCCACCGTCGATGCCAGCAGTGGCTCGGGGTGGGCGCCGCCAGACGTGACGCGCCCGGCGTACTCGCCTGCGCGTCTGCGCGGCGACACGAGCGGGATCTCGTCCCTGCTCACGTCCCGGCTCGACGCGGTGGCACGCGACCTCGGCTCGCCGATCCGCGTGGAGTCGGGCTGGCGCACCAACCACGAGCAGGCGAACCTGTACCAGCAGTACCTCGCGGGCACGGGCAACCTCGCCGCGGTGCCCGGCACGTCGCTGCACGAGGTGGGTCGTGCCGCGGACGTGTACGTCGGCGACACGCCGCTCGCGTCGGTTCCCGGCGCCGTGAAGATCGCACGCGGCTACGGCCTGCACTTCCCGGTCGCCGGCGAGGCCTGGCACGTCGAGCTGATCGGCGACCCGCAGGGGTCGGGACGCTAGCGCGCCTCGGCGCTGCCGGTCGTCCGTGTTCGAGGCGACGCGGCCGGCCGATCAGCCAGCGGGCGCGGAGCCTGCGTCGTCGTGCTTCACCGCGAGGCTGTCGGTCCAGCCCAGGAGCGCGTCGGGAACGAACGGTAGTCGTACCTCGTGGATCGTCCTGGGAACGTTGCGAAGGCCCTCGACCGCGGTCTGGAGCCAGCTCTTGTCGGGATCGTGCCGCGAGTCGAAGCCATCGAACACGCCCGCGAGGTTGAGCAGCACGATCGGCGACAGCGCCACGCCGAACCACGCAAGCTTGGCGTTGCCGCGGAACTCCGCCTTCTGGCCGGCGGCGATCACCGCGCCGAGGCCCTGCGGTCGCGCGTGCCAGCCCGCGTGGAAGATGGTCCCGAACGTGATTGCGGGACCGATCAGCCCGAGCAGCCCGATCCGTCCCTCGCGTGTCTGCACGAGCCCGCTCGCGCCACCGGTGATCGCGCCCAGCACCGATCCGTCGGAGTCCTCGACGCCCTTCTGCACGCCGAGGCCCATCGCGGTGACCGCGGCGACCGCGTTCACGCCGGCCATGATCGTGCCGAAGCTGTTGGAGGCCGCGTAGGCCTTGCCGAACATCCCGCCCTCGTGCGGCACGATCCCGTTGTGGATGCCCGGGCCCATCGGCATGATTCCAAGGAGCCACTTGCCGATCGTGCCGCGCTGCGCGTTGAGCTTGCCGGCGGCACCCCAGCGGGCGAGGTCGATCGCGGTGCCCGCCAGCCCGATCCAGGCCACGGTCTGCATGACCTTCGTGCCGGTGGAGTGGTCGTCGACGCGACGCGGCGCGGCGGCGGTGGAGGCCTCGTTCGGGGTCGGATCGACGGCAGGCGTCGTTGCCGGCGTCGTCGATGCCGGGCCGGCCTGCGTGCGTACGCCGATCGCGGTCATCGCGCAGCAGCCACCGTGCGCGCCGGTGATGAGTCGTTGCCGTGCAGCACGGCAGTCCCCCTTGCAGTCCCCGAGGATCCCCTCACCGACGTATCGATTCAGGAGCCGAATCGATTGCACCGGGAGGTGCGCCCACGGCGGTCCCGGCGCAGCGCGCATCGATTTCCGGTACACTCTGCCGCTGTTCAAGTTTGTTTGAGGAGACCAGCCCCCGTGGTGAAGATCCGCCTGGCCCGCTTCGGGTCGAAGAAGAACCCGCACTTCCGCATCGTCGTGGCCGACTCGCGCATGCCGCGTGACGGTCGCTCGATCGAGACGATCGGGACCTACAACCCGCAGACCGAGCCGTCGACGCTCGACGTGAAGGCCGACCGCGCCGAGTACTGGCTCGGCGTCGGTGCGCAGCCGAGCGAGCGCGTCAGCAAGCTGTTCAAGATCGCCGGCGTCGCGAACGCCTGACGCGTTCGCGTCCGACGGTACTGCGAGCATCGCTGCCATGGGTGAACGAAGCGGTCAGATTGCCGACTACGTCCAGTACGTGGTCGAACAGCTCGTCGAGAACCAGGACGCGGTGAACGTCACCGAGCAGGTCGAGGGCGAGGACCTGTACGTCGACATCGAGGTCGACCAGCCCGACCGTGGCCGCGTGATCGGCAAGAACGGTCGGCTCATCCGCTCGCTCCGGGTCGTGGTGCGCGCAGCCGCCGGTCGCGACGGCTCCACCGCCCACGTCGAGCTCGTCGAGGACGACGACGAGCCGGCTGCGCAGGGTGGCGACGAGACACCCGCTGCCGACGAGGCAGCTGCTTCCGAGGCGTGAGCACCGACGCGTCGAGCGGTGAACGCCCGAGCGTCCTGTCGGTGGCGACGCTCACCAAGGTCCACGGCGTGCGCGGCGAGCTGAAGCTGCGCACCACCCCTGAGCTGCTCGCGGTGCTGCACGACGTTGCCGAGCAGGCGGTGCCCGTGACCCTGCACCTGCCCGACACCGGCGACGAGTACGAGGTGACGCTCGCGCACGTGCGCGGCCACGAGAGCGCGCCGATCGCGGCGATCGACGGCGTGACCGACCGCTCCGCGGCAGAGGAGTTTCGCGGGGCAGAGGTTCGTGTGCCGCGCGAGCTGCTGCCGGAGCCGGAGGAGGGCGAGTACTTCCTCGCCGACCTCGTCGGCTGCGACGTGCACGACACGGCGAGCGGCGAGCGGGTGGGGCGCAGCACCAAGGCCGAGTCGCTGCCCGCGAACGTCGTGGTGACGATCGCGCTCGATGCCGGCGGCACGCTGCTCGCACCACTCGTGCACGACGCCATGCCGGTGGTGGACGTCGACGCGCGCCGCATCGACGTGGACCTCGCATTCCTCGGCGTCGGGGAGGGCGAATGACGGGCGCGCCCTGGTCGATCGACGTGATGACGCTGTTTCCGCACTGGCTCGACTGGCTCGACGAGGTGCGCCCGATCCGCAACGCCACGGAGTCGGGACTGCTGCGCGTGCGTGCGCTCGACCTGCGCGAGCACTCCCCGCTCAAGCACCGCCAGGTCGACGACACGCCGGCTGGCGGCGGAGCGGGCATGGTGCTGCGGGTGGACGCCGTGGTCGCTGCGATGGAGGGCCACTACGAGCGCTCGCTCGACGAGCTGCGCGACGAACGACGGATCGTGCTGCTCACGCCTGCAGGACGACAGTTCGACGATGCGATGGCGATCGAGTGGGCCGAGGAGCGCCGCCCCACGACGATCCTGTGCGGTCGCTACGAGGGCTTCGACTACCGCGTGCACGAGCACGTCGCCACGGAGGAGATCTCGATCGGCCCGTTCGTGCTGAGCGGCGGCGAGGTCGCGGCGATGACGATGATCGACGCGGCCACGCGGAAGCTGCCCGGCGCGCTCGGCAACGAGGAGAGCCTCGCCGACGAGACGTTCTCGGACGCGCTCGACGGCGGTGCCGAGTATCCGCACTACACGCGCCCGAACGAGTATCGCGGGTGGACGATCCCGGACGTGCTCACCTCGGGTCACCACGGTCGGATCGAGGCGTGGCGGCGCGAGCAGTCGCGCCTGCGGACCGAGCGCCAGCCCCCGGCCGGTCGCGACTGACGCCTCGGCGGCCCGACTCGCGGTAGCGTGTGCGAATGGCCGTCGACATCCCCGCAACCGGGCGCATCCCGAGCGCCGCGATCTACGACGCGATGGACACCACCGCGTGGATCGCGAACCTCGAATCCCGCGGCGTTCGCAACCAGGACCTGCTCGACATGGTCGCCGTGTTCGACGTGACCGACGGCCGGCTCGTCGCGGCGAACGATGTCGCGGAGGCCGTTCGACAGTCCGCCGAGGGTGCGCGGATGATCGAGCGCATCGAGGCCGCGCTCGCCGTGGATCCCACGCGCGTGACGATCCGCGAAGTGCTGGTAGTCGACCCGACCCAGGGCGGGCGGCGACGACGGACCACCCAGGGCTCGCGCGATGCGATCGCAGCGACCGCGCTTGCCACGTCGATCGCGTCGTACTCGGAGTTCTTCGGCGACATGGGGCGTTCGGAGCGGGCGAGCTACCTCGACGAGCTGCGACGCGGCACCGCCGGTGCGAAGAAGTCCGTGCAGATGATGGTCGGCACGCAGTTCGACTCCGCGATGGATGCCGCCGTGATCGGCACCGATCGCCTGGTGATCGCCCAGCGCGTGTCGAAGGTGCTCGGCAGCCCCGACGCGACGATGCGCGGCTACGGCACGCGCTACGCCGCGGAGGTGCTCGCGCACGAGTTCGAGCACGCCGTGACGCCCGCCGACGCCAACTCGCGCAGCGGTCAGGAGCTCGCATGGCTGGAGGAGGGCGGCGCCGACACGCTCGCGCGCTGGCCCGGCGTCGCGAAGCGCTACACCGACGCGATGGGGCTTGCCCAGCCGATCGCCGCGCCGCGCCTGGACGCACGCAACGACTACGACCGAATGACCGCGGTCGTGCGTCGCCTGCTCGTGCTCGCAGGCGTGGACGTGACCCGCGCCGACCAGCTCGACGCTGCTCGCGCGCTGCTGCAGGACGGCCCGCTCGAGCAGGCCCCGCGACGGCTCGCACGAGCGATCCACGCCCGGCATCCGCACGGCGAGCAGACCGTTGCCGAGCTCGAGCGCGACATCCGCCGCCTCGACGGCTCGCTCGCGGCGATCCGGCGGCTCGAGCGCGCGCTCGGCGCCTGACCTCGCCACGCCGACCTGATTCCTGCTACCATTCGCGGTCGCGCGTGGATTGCCGCGCTCGCAGTGCGTTCGGCCCCCCGGACGCCCGCCCACGAAGACCGAAAGAGTTTTTCCAATGTCGATGAACCTCATCCACGAGATCGAGCAGGAGCAGCTGCGCGAGGTGCCGGAGTTCAAGGCCGGCGACACCGTGCGCGTCCACTTCCGCGTCATCGAGGGATCGCGCGAGCGAATCCAGGTCTTCGAGGGCTCGGTCATCAAGATCCAGGGCAGCGGCCTGCACGAGACCTTCACGGTCCGCAAGCAGTCGTTCGGCGTGGGAGTGGAGCGAACGTTCCCGATGCACACGCCGAAGATCGACAAGATCGAGGTGCGCATGGTCGGCGACGTGCGGCGCGCGAAGCTCTACTACCTGCGCGACAAGCTCGGCAAGAAGGCCCGCATCCGCGAGAAGCAGGTCTGAGGCCGCGCGCGGCATGAACCGCGCACGACGCATCTTCACGTCACGGGCACTCCTCGGAGTGCTCGTGGTCGTTGCGGTGGTCAACGTCGCGGTGTTCGCCGTCGAACGCTGGTACGTGCTGCCGCTGCACGTGCCGAGCGCATCGATGGAGCCGGCGCTCAGGGAAGGCGAGCGGATCCTCGTCAAGCGCACCCACGCGTCGCCCGCCGATCTCGCGAGGCAGCTCGACCGCGGCGACGTGCTCGTGTTCCGCGCGCCGGAGGCGGGCGAGCCGCTCACCGTCAAGCGCGTGATCGGGCTTCCCGGCGAGACGATCCAGGCCAAGGACGGCGTGATCGCGATCGACGACGAGAAGATCCTCGTCGAGCAGTGGCTGCCCGAATCGGAGCGCGACATCGGCACGCCCGCCGCCGACAGCGTCGACATCCCGCTCACGCGACTCGGCGATGACGAGGTGTACCTGCTCGGCGACAACCGCGACAACTCGATCGACTCGCGCGTCTACGGGCCCGTGTCGCTCGACGACGTGGTGGGAACCGTGCTCGTGCGCTACTGGCCCCCGTCCCGCTATGGCAAGGTGGACTGGGCATGACCCCTGCTCCGACCCGCCGACCCGCCGGTCGCGCCAAGCCGCGACCCGGCAAGAAGCTGCTTGCGCACGACCGCGCGATCGGTCGGTTCGTCGCCGGCGTGGACGAGGCCGGCCGCGGCTGTCTCGCCGGTCCGCTCGTCGCCGCCGCGGTGGTGCTCGACCTCAAGCAGCTCGTCGGCCCCGAAGCAGCGGCGCTCGGCCAGCTCAACGACTCGAAGCTGCTCACCGCCGACGTGCGCGACCGGCTCTACCGGATCGTGCTCGCCCGCGCGCGCTCGGTGTCGGTCGCGGTGGTGCAGCCCAACCGGATCGACTCCGACGGCCTGCACGTCAGCAACATCGCCGCGATGCGGCGTGCGCTCGCCGGGCTCGAGGCACCGATCGACGAGGTGCTCGTCGACGGGTTCCAGCTCGAGCCGATCCGGCTCGCCGCATGCGGCACCGAGCTCGCGTGTCGCAAGGTGATCAAGGGCGATCGCACGAGCGCGGCGATCGCCGCCGGCGCGATCATCGCCAAGGTCACCCGCGACCGGCTCATGAACCGCCTCGACGCGGAGACCGGCTTCCGCTGGGCGTTCACCGACCACCACGGCTACGCCACCGAGCTGCACGCCGAGCGGATCCAGCTGCACGGCACGAGCCACCACCACCGCATGAGCTACGAGGCCCGCGCCTACGAGGGCGCACCGGTCGCCGACCTGCCCGCGCCGGGCACGGTCACGACCTGGCACCTCAGAACGCGTCCTTGATCTGTTCGATCCGCTCGACCGCATCGCCGTCGTCGAGCCGCACGATGAACACGTCGAAGCGGTAGCGGCGCACGCCGCGCTGCAGCCCCGGGTTGTCGGCCATCCACGACACCGCCGCGCGCCGAACGCGCAGGCGCTGGCGGGCATCCACCGACTCCTCCACACCCATCCTGCCGGCGTGCGCGGTCTTCACCTCAGCGAACACGATCGTGTCGCCGCGCCGTGCGACGAGATCGAGCTCGCCCACGCGGGTGCGAACGCGATGCCCGAGCAGCCGCCAGCCGTGCGACACCAGCCGGTCTGCCACCACCTCCTCGCCGAACAGTCCCGCCTGGTACGTGCCGCCGTCGCCCGACGTGCCGCCGCCACGCGTGCCGCTGCGCCCGCGTGCCCCCGTGCGGGCGCGCACGTCCATCAGCACCGCGGTCGCCGGGCGGCGCACCGATCTGGCACGTTCCAGCCGAGCCGCGGCCCTCGCGCCATGGAGTCCCCAGCCGACGGGTGTGGCGCCGGCTCCGTAGTCGTACCTCGAAAGCAGTTCCATGGCACCACGATGACGAGGTAAATGTCACGAGAGTCGCGCAGTCTGCAACGAAACAGACTCGACTTCGTCACGACTTCGTGACGATTCGTCCCACCCCCGCGCCATGCGTCGTACCGTCGCCGACACCCAGCCGAATCCGGCACACAGCGACCGCCACGAAAGGCACCGACGCATGAGCAGCACCGATCTCCCACGAACCCGTCCACCCCGCCGCGCCCGGCGCCGGCTGCAGCACGCGCTGCTGGTCGCTGCGCTGCTGCTGGCGAGCTGCGCAGCCTGGTCGTCGTCGACCGCTGCCGCAGCCACCTACTGGTGGAGCGGCGTTCCATCCCCCGGCAGCAACGGCTTCGCATGGAGCAATGCCGACGCGCCCTACTGGAATCCGTGGGGTGCCTACCCGCGCTGCGAGTCGCGGGGCACGACGATCCCTGCCGGCAACCCGTGCATCATGACGTGGCACGTACCCGCCGGGCTCGACGCGCGCTCGGGCTCGCTGACCGGCACCTACAAGCAGTCGAACCCCGCGTTCGAGCAGCGGATGACCGTGGAGTGCAACGGCACCACGGTGCTGCAGGGCACGTCGACGATCCAGTCGTTCACGCGGTCGTGGCCCGACATGTGCAACTACCTGAGCGTCGACCTGCTCAGCCCGTCGAGCGCGGTTACGGTGAGCAACGCCTCGCAGTTCTTCGAGCTGTCGGGCTTCACGATCGAGCTCGTCGATCCGTCGGCGCCCGTGATCGCGGCGCTCGACGGGCACGCGGGATGGCACGGAACGGGCGGCGCGTGCGTGCACTACGCGTTCAGCGAGAGCGGCAGCGGGCTGGTGGCGGCGAGCCTCGCGAACGTCTCGACCGGCCAGACCTACGACGCGCCGACCTGGGGTGGCGGCGGGATCGTGACCGGGGTCGGGTCGGTGGATCGCCGGCCGTGCTTCGCGGCGCCGGGCGCGAGCGGCACCTACACGCTGCGGGCGAGCGCGACCGACAAGGCGGGGAACGTCGCGAGCACGGATGCGGCGATCGCGTTCGACGTGACCGCACCGACGCTCGGCGCACCGACGATCGACGGCGGCGCGTTTGCCGAGGGGGCCGTGCGTCGTGGCTCGGCTGGCGCGGGGGCGTACCGCCCGACGTTCGCGATCGCGGCGAGCGACGCGCACAGCGGGCTGGCCGACGTGACGGTGCTGCTCGACGGCGCGGCGGTCGCGCACGCGACGAGCTGGCAGCCCGCGAGCGACCTCGCGCCGGGTGACCACGTCGTGACGTTCCGCGCGACCGATGCCGTGGGCAATGCGGCGAGCGTGGCGCGAACGGTGACGGTGGTGGATGACGTGGCGCCCACGATCAGCATCGCCGACCCGGGTGCGAGCGGTGGCAGCGAGCCGGTGCTCGACGTGAGCGCGGCCGACGACCTCGCCGGGATCGAGCCGACCACGTGGACCGTGCGCGTGAACGGGCAGGTGCTGGCGGCATCGAGCGCGACGTGGCGGCTGCAGGCCGAGATCGGCTGGCTCGTCGACGGCACGCACGAGATCAGCGTGAGCATCGCCGACCAGGCCGGCAACGTCGCGACCGAGCGGGTGTCGTACACCGCCGACAGCGGCGACGGCGAGCCCGACCCGCCGGGCCTGACGGGGCTGTACCTGATGCAGTCGCCGGATCGCGTGGAGGAGGGCGGCACGTATCGCGTGCGCGCGATCGCGGTCGCGGCCGGGCGCCCGGTCGCGGGAACGTACGAGCTGCGAGACGGCGCCGACGTGATCGCGAGCGGCGATGCGGCCGTGAACGGACAGGTCGAGATCGATGCCACGATCTCCGTGCCGGGGCCGCTCGTGCTGCATCCGCCGGTCGGGTCGGGGCTCGATCCGGTGCAGGTCGCGTACGCGTTCGTGCCCACCCCTGTCGACCCGTGCATCGCGTCGCCGCTCGATCCTGCGTGCACGGGAGGCGGTGGCGACGACGGTGCCGGTGGTGCGGGCACCGGTGGCGGTGCCGGTGGTGCGGGTGGCGGCTCGGGCGCAGGCGGCGGGCAGTCGACGAGCACCACGACGATCATCCAGGTGCCGGTTCCGGTCGCGGCGGGCGCGCAGCCGTCGAGCGCGGCGGCGGGTGGTGGTGCGCCGGGGAGCGCGGATGGTCAGGCGCCGTACCCGAAGAACGTCGTGTACTACGTACAGGGCGTGCCGTACTGGAACGGGTTGCCGCTCGCGGAGTCGGGCGCGGCCCGGGATCGGGTGCCGCCGCGCTGGAGGCTGAGCGTGCGGCGCGAGCGTGCCGGGTCGGTGAAGCGAACGAGCCGATTGGCGCTGCGCCTGTGGACCAACGAGATGGCGGTGGTGTCGATCACGCCGAGCGGCGCGACGCGACGGTTCAGCGTGAACCCGCGGCGCAAGCTGCGCACCATCCACGTGCGCATCGACCGACGCACGGTGCTCGGCAAGCGGATCGCCAGGGCGAAGGCCGGGCAGTGGATCGTGGTGAAGCTGCGGGTGGTGGCGACCGACAAGAACGAGAACGCGAGCCGACCGCGCACGGTGCGCCTGCGCATCCGCGTGTGACGGGGGGCGCGCGGGATCGGGGCGTGCGGGTGCGGTGTTGCGAGGCCCGGGTAACGAAATCGGGCGTGTGGCCCGATTTCGTTACCCGGGCTCGGGGGCGTGTGGAGCAGGAAGCGCGGGGAGGGCGCGGTTCGTGCAGATCGTGTGACGAAGTCGTTGCGAAGTCGGCACGAACTGCGCGCAACGCGTGACATGTTCCTCCGTAGCGTGGACGCATGTTCGCTGAGACGCTCGCAAGCACCGTTCTGGGGTCCGACGCCGTGCCGGTCGTCGTGGAAGCCGCCTTGTCGCGTGGCCTGCCCGGCCTGCACGTGATCGGCCTGCGTGGATCGGAGGCGAGCAACACGCGCGAGCGGGTGCGCTGTGGTCTGGCATCACTGCGGATCGGGATGGCCGACCTTGGGCGGTGCGTGGTGTCGATCGCGCCTGCCGACCTGCCCAAGTCGGGCGCTGCGCTCGACCTGCCGATCGCGATCGCGATACTCGCGGCGCTCGGACGGGTCGACCCGGAGCGCGTGCGACACGTCGCAAGCCACGGCGAGCTCGGGCTCGACGGGAGCCTGCGTGCGGCCGACGGGGTGGTGGCGTCCGCGTTCGCGGCGGTGCGCGCCGACGCCCGCGAGATCATCGTGTCGGCCGGCAACGCGCCACGCGCCGCACTCGCGCCGCTTCGCGTGACTCCTGCGACCAGCCTTGCGCAGGTCGAGCGGTACCTTGCAGGTGCGCTGTCGCTCGACGCGGCGAGCCCGGCGACGCTCTCGCTGGCCGGCACGCCGCGACTCGAGCTCGCCGACGTGCGCTCGCAGCAGGCGGGCGTCGAAGCGCTCGAGATCGCGGCTGCCGGCGGTCACAACCTGTTGCTGTTCGGCACGCCCGGCTGTGGCAAGACGATGCTCGCGCAGCGCCTGCCGTCGATCCTGCCGCAGCTCGACGCGGCGACCGCGCTGGAGGTCGCGACGATCCACGACGCTGCAGGCCTTCGCGAGCGCGAGCTCGACGCGTCGCCGCCGTTCCGTGCGCCGCACCACACCGTGTCGCAGCAGGCGCTCGTGGGTGGCGGTGGCACGCGCCCGATCGTCGGGGAGGTCACGCTTGCGCACCGCGGCGTGCTCTTCCTCGACGAGCTGCCGGAGTTCCGACCGAGTGCGCTCGATGCGCTTCGCCAGCCGCTCGAGGATCGCGAGGTGCGAATTCGCCGCGCGGGCTGGATCGCGCGCTACCCGTGTCGGACGCAGGTCGTGGCGGCGATGAACCTCTGTCGGTGCGGCAACTACGGCTCAACGTCCAGGCGCTGCACGTGCAGCGACACGTCGCGCAACGCGTACCTGCAGCGCGTGAGCGGCGCGATCGTCGACCGCTTCGACCTGCGCATCAGGATGCGGCTCGCGGAATCGATCGTCGACGGCGAATCGACCCGCGACTCAGGCACCGCCGCCCGGCGAGTCGAGACCGCACGCGCGATCCAGCACGAACGATGGAACGGTCGTCTCAACGCGGAGCTCGACGTGCTCGACGACGACCGCCTGCAGCTACGACCCGCCGCACGCGCCTACGTGCAGCGGCTCGGCCGCGACATCGACGGTGGACGAGTGCAGCGCGCGATCGTTCGCGTCGCACGCACCGTCGCCGACCTGGAACAGCGCGAGCACGTCGAGCTCGACGACGTGGCGATCGCGCAGGACTGCTGCCGCAGCACGCCCGCAGGCGGGAACGATGACTGACACGGCCTCCAGCGCCTACTTCCTCCCGCCCGGACACCGGCTGCTGCCGACCGAGCTCGACCACGTCACGCCCACGTTCCGGGGCCTCTGGTTCGCGGGCGACCCCGGCGCGCTCGTGCATCGACCGCGCGTCGGGATCATCGGATCCCGCCACCCGCGCCCCGATGCGAGGGACGTCGCACGTCGCATCGCACGCGACGCTGCGCGAGCAGGCCTCGTGGTGGTGAGCGGCCTCGCGATCGGGATCGACGGCATCGCCCACCAGGCGGCGATCGACGGCGGCGCCCCCACGATCGCCGTGCTCGCGGGCGGACTGGCACGCGTGCAGCCGGCCAGCAACCGGCGCCTCGCACGGCAGATTGCCGGCTCGGCGACCTCGCTCGGCGTGCAGGAAGGCATCCACGACCGCGCGGCGGGGCTCGTCGTGAGCGAGTACGGACCGGGCACCGAGTCCGCGCACCCGTACCGGTTCCTGGAGCGCAACCGGATCATCGCCGCGCTCAGCGACTACCTCGTGGTGGTGCAGGCCCGCACCGACAGCGGCTCGATGCGCACCGCAAGCGACGCGCTCGCACTGGGTGTGCAGGTGGGCGTGCTGCCGAGCAGCCCCGACGATCCCTGCCACGGCGGCACGACCTCGCTGCTTCGCGACGGCGCGGACCCGATCGTCGACGGCACCTCGTTGCTGCGACGGATGGAGGGGCACGACCTGCTCCCACGAGGATTTGCCGATGCCGCCGAGCACGGCGCGCGACTCGACCCGAGCGAGCCTCGGGGCTGGTCGAGCGGCGACCAGCCCGCGCAGCTCGTGCTCGGCGACGACCCGGTGATCGGCCGCCTCGACGTGCCGCGAACTGCGGAGGAGGTCGCCGACCACGCGCGCATGCCGCTCCGCGACGTGCGGCTGCACCTGCTCGAGCTCGAGCTCGACGGCTACGTGCAGCACCGGCCCGACGGCACCTGGGCACGCTGCTGAGCACCTTCCAAGCAGCACGCCGCATCGTGTAACATGGGCCCCTGCGAAGGGGTGTAGCTCAGTTGGTAGAGCATCGGTCTCCAAAACCGAGGGTCG
>JAGQUL010000090.1 GCA_020438525.1 Thermoleophilia bacterium
CGCGGCCTCGGCCTTCTCGCGCGCCTCGACGAGTCGCTTCTGGCGCTCGTCGAGCTCGCGGCGCTGCGCGCGGAGCGTGCCGAGCTCGCTGGCGACTCGTGCGATCCGCGTGTCGAGGTTCTCGCGGCGCTCGCGCAGCACGGCCACACGGCCCTCGTGCTGGGCGAGGTCGCGGCCGGCCTGCCGCTCGTCGGCGAAGAGCTGCTCGAGCCCCTCGATCTGCTTGACGACCTCGTCGCGCTGCTTCGACAGCTCGGCGACGCGGGCGTTGACCTCCTCGAGGCGGGTGCCGCTCGACTGCAGCTCGCGCTGCGTGCGCTCGAGCTCGCGACCGGCGTGCTCGGCACGGGCACGACCGGCTGCTGCGCTGCGGCGGAGCGTTGCGGCGCGATCGACGAAGCCCTGATGGCGGATGCGCAGGCGCTCCTTCACCGAGCCGATGCGCTGCAGCAGCGTGCGCGCCTCCTCGGCCTGCTCCATCCCCTCCTTGAGTCGCTTGTCGGCGGTGTCGCGCTCGGCGCGCAGCTCGGTCGCGACCTTCTCGGCCTGGAACACGCGCTCGCGAGCCGCGTCGCGGCGCTTGGTCGACGCCTCGAGCTCGATCACGGAGCGGCGCACGTCGTCCTTGTGCAGCAGCAGCTGGATGGTCCAGCGATCCGCGAGCACGGTCGAGTAGCGGTTGGCGGCGTTGGCCTGCGCCTTGAGCGGGCGCAGCCGGCCTTCCATCTCCTTCTCGATGTCGCGCACGCGCGCCACGTCGAGCTTCACGCGGTCGAGCTTCTGCTGGGCGCGCTTGCGGCGACGCTTGTACTTGCCGAGGCCGGCCGCCTCCTCGATCGCGCTGCGGCGGTCGGCGGGCTTGGCGGCGAGCAGGCGCTCGATCTTGCCCTGTCCGATGATCGAGTGCATGTCCTTGCCGATGCCGGTATCGGCGAGCAGCTCCTGCACGTCGAGCCGGCGGACGACGGTGCCGTTGATGTAGTACGTCGAGTCGCCACCGCGCTCGAGGCGGCGCTTGATCGAGACTTCCTGGTAGGGGATCTGCACGGCGCCGTCGGTGTTGTCGAACACCGCCTCGACCTCGCAGTAGTTGGCTGCGGGTCGCGCTGCGGAGCCGAGGTAGAGCACGTCCTGACCGGTCTCGGCGCGCAGGCCGCTCGGCGGGGCGCTCGACATCAGCCACATGATCGCGTCGACGATGTTGCTCTTGCCCGAGCCGTTCGGGCCGACGACGACCGCGACGCCCTGCTCGAAGGTCATCTCGACCCGGTCTGCGAAGGACTTGAAGCCCTTCATGCTCATTCGCTTGAGATGCATCCTGCGCTATTCCTCCCCCTCGCCCTGCTTCATGAGGGCGAGCAGCGCGGCGGCTGCCGCGTGCTGTGCTTCCTGCTTGCTGCGACCCGACCCGGAGGCCTGGAGCGTGCCCGCCAGCGCGGGCTGCGCGGATCCGTCCGTGGTCGCGTCGCCTGCCTCCGGCCCCGTCCACGTGACCGCTGCGGAGAAGGTGCGATCGTGGGGAGGTCCGTCCTCGCCCGCTTCGCGCCACTCCACGTCAGCCCCGCTTCGGGATGCCAATTCTTGCAGTTCGCTGCGCGCGTCGACGCGGTTGTCGAGTGCGTGGGCGATTCGATCCTCGAACGCGGCCACCACGCGGCGCGTGATGGCCGAATATCCGTGGGCGAGAAAAGCCGCTCCGAGCACGCTCTCCGTGAGCGCGGCGAGCGCGTTGCGCTGGCTGGCGAGGCGCTCGGCGTTCGCCCGGTGGGCCTCGCCTGCGGCCGCCGCCTGCTCGACCATGGCCTCCCCCAGCCCCGATTCGCGCGCAACCACCGCGCAGGAGTCTCGGCTCACGACCTTGGCACGCATGCGGGTGAGCTCGCCTTCGTCCAGATCAGGGAAGCGGCGGTAGAGCTCGTCGGTGATCGCGAGCCCGAGCACGCTGTCGCCGAGGAACTCGAGCCGCTCGAACGACTCCGCGCGCGCAGCGGCGAACGCGGGGTGCGTGAGCGCACGCCGGCGAAGGTCGTCGGGCAGGTCGTTGAGCAGTTCTTGCACGGTACGGGAATGCTACCCGCCCCGTCGGTCGCGGTCGGTAGCACGACGCTACCGCGCTGCTCCGCCCCCCCCCCCCACCGAAGTTTCGCATCACATGGTCGGAATCCGACCATCACTTGC
>JAGQUL010000407.1 GCA_020438525.1 Thermoleophilia bacterium
CTTGCTTCGCTGGCGGACACCCTCGACGCACATGACGATGCCGGGTTCGCATTCGGCGACGTCGAATACTTCGGCGACGACGAGTTCGTTGCGCCTGCCCCCGAGTTCGATCCATGGCTGACCCTGTACGGCAACTTCTGGTCCCCGTCGATCATGCTCAGGAGAACGGTCATCGATGCAACGGGCGGATGGTCCCTCGACGACTACTACGAGGACTGGGACCTGATGATGACGCTGGCTCAGGACGGGTACACCGGTGTGCATTGTGGTCGCACGACGTTTCGCCATCGAAATCACGGTTTCCGCATGCTCAATCGAGCGCGTTTGCGCCACGCTGAGCTTTACGAGCGCCTGGTAGAGCGCCACCGTGACCTGTTCCAACGCAAGCGCGAGTTGGCGCGCACGAGCCCCAATGCGTCGCGTTGGGCGCGGCTGACGTTCCCCGTTCGCTACGGATCTGCGCGTCGGTTCGTGCCGGCCAGCATCGAGACCCGCGCATTTGCGATCAAGCGCGCGCTCCGCGGCTGACCGCTATCCAACCGGCGCAATCGAATCGATCGTAAGGCCCATGCCTTCGTCGATCGTGGTGCAGATCGGGATTCCGAGGATGTTACGAGCCCGCGTCGCATCCAGCGCACTACGCTCAAGTTCTCCAAGCCTGGCTGGCGCAGTGGCGTAGCCAGGATCGCTTCCCGCAGCTTCAACCGCTGACTCCCACAACGCAAGGACGGAAGTCTCCCGGCCTGTGCCGATGTTGAACACCGGAACATCCCCATCGACCCTCAGCGCCGCATCACGGCCATCGTCAGCTGCGCGCCATGCCTCGCGAAACGCCGCGGCGACATCGGTAACGTAGACATAGTCGCGGGTCTGCTCGCCCGTACCGTAGATCGTCGCTCGTTCCCCGGCTCGCAACTTGCCGCCAAATATTGCGACGACGCCCGCTTCGCCGTGCGGATCCTGCCGAGGTCCGTACACGTTGGCGAGTCGAAGGATTGAGTGGCGCTGCCGGTGCAGCCGGGCGTACTGCGCGATGTATCCCTCTGCCGCGAGCTTCGACGCGCCGTATGGAGCCGCTGGCCGAGCCGGCGTTTCCTCGGTCGCTGGTACCTCTTCACCACCGTAGATCGCGCCGCCCGTCGAGGCGAAGACGACCGTTGCAGAGTCGGCGAGTGCAGCGTCGAGTACGGATAGCGTGCCCGCGATATTGATGTCCGCGTCTAGATACGGGTCAGCGACTGACTTCCGAACGTCGACCTGCGCTGCGAGATGAAACCACGCAGCCACCGATCCAATCCGACCCGTCAGGTTCCTCAGAGCAGTGTGGTCTCGGACGTCGAGGTCATGGAGGACCGCTCGCGGATGCACGTGCTCCCGGTTGCCGCTCGAAAGGTTGTCGATCACATGTACGTCAACCGTCGGGTCGGTAACCAGCAGATCGACCACGTGCGATCCGATGAATCCGGCTCCGCCGGTAACTACAACGCGTGACATGCTTCTCGTCCTAACTCGGGATTTTCAGGACCCCGCAATTCGGAATTGTCATGACGGCGTTCAATCCTCCCACACGCTGGTTATCGCACGCGCGGTGACCGTCGCCGGACCGCCCAACGCGAAGAGCGCATCCCGCGTCGGCCCCATTGCTAACGCTCAGCCCGGAACAGCGTCCAGAGCCGTCTGCGCGATCGGCGGGTCAGGACGCCTTCCCACCTTCTGCCGCACCACCCGCCACACGTACTCCGGATTCAACAGCAGATACCGCCGCCAGAGCCGCCGGGGATTCCCGATGAGCCGATGCAGCCACTGCAGGCCCCAGCGCTGCATCCAAGCGGGCGGTTCCTTGGCGAGGCCAGCGTGGAAGTCGAACGCGGCGCCCACGGCGAGCATTGGCAGCGAGATCTGGTCGCGCATCGCCCAGGTGAAGATCTCCTGGCGCGGGCAGCCCAGTCCGACGAACACGATCTTCGCGCCGGATGCGCGGATCTGGCTGGCGATCTCCTCCTGCGCGTCGGGCCCGATCGTGCCGAATCGGCTCTGGCTGACTCCTGCCACCTTCAGCCCGGGGAACCGCGCCTCGAGGTTCTCCTGCAGCGGCTTGAGCGTCTCGTAGGTGGAGCCGTACAGGTAGATCGGGAAACCGAGTTCGGCGGCACGCGCGCAGCAGCGCAGCATCAGCTCGGGTCCGTAGACGCGATCCTTGAGGCCCGTCTTGTGGAGCCAGTTGAGCGCCCAGCGCACGGG
>JAGQUL010000091.1 GCA_020438525.1 Thermoleophilia bacterium
GATGCTATTTCGAAGATTCTGCTCAAGGTGATGGTCCGGGATGTCGATACTGGTGTGCCGGATCGCCGCGAGGTGGTCCGAGACCCCGATCGACAGGACGATTCGCCCTCATGATGTCTCCCCGCCGCGTGCTCACGGGCGCGCTCGCACTGGTATCCCTCACGAGCGTCGCCGGCGCGCTGCTCGTAGCGCCGGCGATCGCGCCGGCTGCGCGCGCGAGCAAGAAGCAGCCGGACCTGACCGTGACGGCCGTCGCAGTGCGTGGCGCCGCGAACCCGGGGAAGGTGATCACCGCCACCGCCACGGTCCGCAACGCCGGAACGGCGAACGCGCGCGCGTCGCGAACCGTGTTCGCGATCAGCGCCGACACGAAGCTCGGCAAGGGCGACGTGCGGATCGCACCCCGTCCGACCCGGGCGCTCAAGGCACGTGCGAGCACCAAGGTCGTCGGCCGGCTCACGATCCCATCCTCGCGGCGCGGAAAGTTCTACGTGCTCGTGTGTGCGGACGCACAGCGCAAGGTCCGCGAGCGCTCCGAGAAGAACAACTGCAGGGTCTCGAAGCGCCTGACGATCGTCGTCCCCGCGACCACGACGACGCCGACCCCGACCCAGCCGGCGCCGACCGGCTCGGTCCACACGGTGTCGCTGGTCGCATCGCGCGACGCCGTCGAGGGGAACACGGGCACGGCGAACCTGCTCGCATACGACATCGCGCTGGATTCGGTGGCAGGCGCCGACGTGACGGTGAGCTGGGCGACCCACGCCACGGCGGGGAGCAGCTCGAGCAACGATTTCGTCGCCAGCAGCGGCAGCGCGACGATCCCCGCGGGCCAGACGACCGTCACCGTGACCGTGCCGATCGTAGGTGATACCAGGTCCGAGGGGGACGAGACTGTGCAGGTCTACCTGACCGCCGCGAGCGGCGCCAATCTCGGCCGTTCGACCGAGATTCGCCGCTACGCGACGATCCTGGACGACGACCAGATGGTCGCGTCCGCGACGAGCACGTCGCAGACCACGGTGATGCTGCACTTCAACGACGGACCCACGAACACCGCAGGCGACGGCTCGCAGTTCACCATCCCCGGACTCGTGGTGATCAATGCTGCGCAGAGCGGCAACGACATCACCTTGACCACCACTGCTCAGGTGGCGAATCGCAGCTACACCGTCAAGTACGCCAGCACGCTGGTAGGTGGACACCGACCTGCTCCGACGGATGACGTGTTCACCGGCACCGGCCCCGTAGCGCAGCTGCAGCTCACCGAGGTGAATGCGAACGTCACCGGTAGCGACGACCTGGTCGAGCTGCGCGCACTGACGGGCGGCTCGATCTCGGGAGCGCGCATCGGCACCACCTTCTACGGATACTCGGGCTCCATGCTCGACCTGCCCGACATCAACGTCGCGGCGAACGACATCATCCTCGTGCATGGTGGCGCGCCGACCGGCGTGGTGACCGAGACGAGCGGCACGAGCGAGTGCACCGACTCAGCGTGCGTGAACGGTGCCTGGGACGTTCGTGAGACCTCGTCGCTGTCGCTGACCTCCGCCTTGCTCGGTGTCGAGGATGCCGACGGTGACCTGATGGACGCGGTTGCATTCCGCGTGGCAGCGGCCACGTCCGACGCGAGCCTCGCGATCGACATGCTGATGGAGGCCCAGCTCGACGGGCTGTGGCTCCCCGCCGACTGTGGTGGATCCGACTGCGACACGGGCGCCGAGTACGACTCCGTGAGCATCGACTGGTCGGGTACGTCCACGAGCGCGACCGGCGCGAGCATGCGCCGCACGTGGGGCGTCGACAACGACCAGGCAGGCGATTGGTCGCTCGGCACGTCCAGCTGGGGGCTCGTCAACCCGTAGGTGCGGCGCGCACGGCGATCAGTGGGCCGAGCGCAGCTTCGGATCGAGCATCGCCTGCACCAGGTCGACGAGCGTGTTGGCCACGATCACGAAGGTCGCGGCGATCAGGCCACCCACGAACAGCATGGCGAAGTCGGTCGTCTGCATCGCGCGCATCACGAATCCGCCCAGGCCCGGCAGGCCGAAGATCGACTCGGTGAAGATCGCGCCGCCGAGCAGCGCCGCGAAGTCCATGCCGAACATCACCACGATCGGGATCATCGCGGTGCGCATGACGTGCAGGAAGAACACGCGACGCGGATTCAGGCCCTTCGCCTCCGCGGTCTTCACGTACTCCTCGCGCAGCTTCTGGCGCACCGTCGTGCGCGTCATGCGCGTGTAGACGCCGGCGCTCACGATCGCGAGCGTCAGCGCCGGCAGCAGCATCGAGTGCAGCCAGCCGAAGATGCCACCCTCGAGCGGGCTCGTGTACCCGCCCGGCGGGAAGATCGGGATGTCCGCGGTGAACCACTTGAGCAGGAGCAGGCTCAGCCACGCCGTGGGGAACGAGATCCCGATCAGCGCGGTGACCATCAGCCCGCGGTCGAGCTTCGATCCGGCCGCGAGCGCGCCCTTGGCACCCGCCGTGATGCCTGCCAGCAGCCAGATCATCGCCGCGAGCACCGCCAGCCCGAACGTCACGGGGACCGCCTTGAGCGCCATCGGCACCACGTTCGCGTTGCCCTGCGACGGCGACGGGAAGTCGCCGGTCACCGTCATCTTGAGGAAGCAGCGGTACGCCGCGACGTTGCCCTTGTCGAAGCAGAACGTCTTCTCGACGGCCTTCACGCTCGCCTCGGTCGGGGTCTTGCCCGCGAAGCGGAACGCGGGGTTGCCCGGCGGCAGCACCACGAGCACCCAGAACAGGATCATGCTGACGAGCAGCAGCTTGACAATGCCGTCGAGCATCCGGACGACGATGAATCCACCCATCAGCGGGATCCCTTCGGGTCGAATGCTTCCTCGAGCGCCTCGCCCACGAGGTTCGCGCACAGCACCGTGGCCATCACCATCAGGCCGCCAGCGCCCGCGATCCACCACGCGGTCGAGTAGAACGCGCGTCCGTCGGCGATCAGGTTGCCCCAGCTCGGGGTCGGCGGCTGCACGCCCACGCCGAGGAACGACAGGCCTGCCTCGCCCAGGATCATGCCCGCGAGCAGGATGCCCGAGTACGTGATGATCGTCGGCACCAGATGCGGCAGCAGGTGCACGAACATGATGCGGCGGTCATCCGCGCCCAGCGCGCGCGCCGCCTCGACGTACTCCTTGTTGGCGAGCTCCCGCGAGTTCGCGCGCATGATGCGCGAGAAGCCGAACGAGCTGAGCGAGCCCAGCATGATCATCGGCACCATGATCGAGCTCGAGCTGATCGGGCCGATCTTGTCGCTCGTCGCGATCGCCGCGCTGAGCGCGATCGCGAACAGCATGAACGGGAACGCGATCATCACGTCCACCACGTAGGTCAGGCCCTTGTCGATGCGCCCACCGTAGAAGCCGCCGGTCAGGCCGATCAGCGTTCCGAGCGTGATGCACAGCGCGGTCGCGCCGAGCCCCACGCGCAGCGACACGCTGCCGCCCGCCAGCGCGCGGATGAACACGTCACGACCCAGGCCGTCGGCGCCGAACGTGTACTCGCGGCGCAGGCCCGGGCCCACCGCGGGCATGCCGCGCAGGTCCACGACCTCGACTTCCTTGCCGTTGATCTTCACGAAGCCGTCGAGGTTCTGCTCGGTCGCGGTTCGATGCGCCCAGTGCGCCTCGAACCACGGCGTGGCCACCGCCAGCAGGCAGATGATCACGAACCCGACGAGCGCCGCCATCGCGATCCTGTTCGACCGGAACCGACGAACCGCGAGCTGGGTCGGGCTCTCGCTCGCCGTGCCCGCGAACTCGTCGGAGCTGCGCTTGCCACCCACGAGCGTGCCGGGCTGCTGCAGGTTGGTGGGGAGCGTGCTCGCGGTCGAGCCGCCGCGGAACGGTGCCGGCCGTGCTGCTGCGCTGCTCATTCGTCCTCACCCCCGGATCCGTCGCTGCTGCCGGAGTCCTCGTCGCTGCCCACCTCGAAGTCGTGCGTCTTCGAGTTGTTCGTGCCCGACCCGTCGACCGTCGCCTGCGAGAACAGCACGTCGTAGACGGGGTGGTACACGTAGTTGCCGTACCGCTTGCTCATCAGGTTGCGCTGCACGCCATGCGAGATCGGCGCCCACGGCCCGTCCTTCTGCAGCGCCAGGTCGAGCTCGCCCCACGCCTTCTGGCGCGCCGGGATGTCCATCAGCCGGTTCGCCGCGTCGATCTGCTTGTCCATCCCGCCGTACCACGCGAGGTTGATCGAGTGGTGCGGATCGATGTGCGCCGAGTTGAACAGCACGTCGATGAAGTTCGAGCCCTCCGGGAAGTCCGCACCCCAGCTGCCGAACCCGATCTGGGTCTTGTTCTTCTCGTTGCCGACGATGTCGTAGAACGCCGAGCCATCCACGCCGCGCGTCTTGGCCTCGAAGCCGAGCTGCGAGAGCGTCTCCTGCAGGTACTGCGCCATGTCCGGGCTCGGCGGCGCGGTCGTGTGCCAGATCGTCACCTTGCCCGGCGTGATCCCGCTCTCCGCGATCAGCTTCCTGGCGAGCTTCATGTCCGCCTTGGGATATGCCTCCTCGCCGGTGTAGCCCGGCATGTTCGGCGGCAGGATCGTGCTCGACGGCGTGCTTGCGCCACCGCCGAGCTTCACCATCGCTCGGCGGTTGATCGCCCAGTTCACCGCCTGGCGCACCTTGACGTTGTCGAACGGCGCGACCTTGGTGTTCATCCACACGTACGCGGTGCGCGAGATCGCGTGCTCGTGCATGTACGGCTTCCACTCCTTGGACCCGAGCAGGTACGCCAGCTTCGACCTCGGGATCGCGCTGAGCGCCACGTCGGCCTTGCCCTGCATGATCCTCGTGATCGAGTTCTCGTCGCTCACGCCGAACTCGATCTCGATCCGGTCGACCTTCCCGTTCGGCGTCGCCTCCGGGTTCCACTCCTTGAACGCCGGGTTGCGCTCGAGCGTGGCACCGCGCGCCGGGTCGTACTTCACGAAGCGGTACGGTCCGGTCGGCGACGAGAAGCCCGAGAGCGACATGTCCTTCGGCGGCAGCCCCTTCGGGACCGCGTACGAGAACGGCATCGCGAGCACGTACAGAAACGTGGTGTCGGGGCGCGTCAGGTGGAAGGTGATCGTCCGCGCCTCGTCGTCGGCCACGATTCCGGAGACGGTGCCCTTGCGAGTCTTCTGGAACTCGTCGAAGCCCTCGATGATCGAGTAGTAGAACGCGCCCTGCGACGGGATCAGCGCGTTGCGGTCGAAGGTGTACTTGATGTCGCTCGGCAGCACCTCGCGATTGGCCGGCGGTCCGAACTTCACGCCCTTGCGGACCTTGAAGGTGATCGTCCTGCCGCCGTCGGTGATCTCCGGCAGCGCCTCGGCCAGGTCGGGCACGAGCTCGGTGCCCGTGTCGCCGGCGACCTTCCGGTACGTGAGCAGGCCGTTGTAGACGTTGACCTGGATCTGCCACGACATGCTCAGGTAGCTCACGCCGGAGTCGATCGAGTCGGGCGCCGTCGTGGCCACGACGTGCAGCGTGTTGCCGTCGCCGTCCGACTTCGGCGGCGGGCCGAACGCGACGAGCAGCGCCGCGAGCGCGACCAGCGCGATGATGCCGATGACCTTGCCGTTCATGTCCCGAGTGCGTCCTGTCCCGATGTGGTCCGCCGCGCGAAGCAGGCGAACGCGTCCCTGCCGTTGTGTCGAGAATCACGCAGGATCCGTTCCGGGCGACGACGATTCGCCCGACCATCGAAGCGATCGAGGCGCCGCTGGTGCGACCCGGTTGCCTATGATTCACGCTTCATGACTCCGCCCCCCGACGACACACGAGGCATCGAGAGCCAGCGCGCCGAGTTCGACCGCGTCCTCGCGGACGCGCGCGAGCGCTACGAGGACTCCGTCGACGGCACGCTCGGCGTGGAGGAGGAGTACGCGATCTGCGACGCGGACTCGCTCGACCTCGTGCCGCGCTTCGAGCAGGTGCGCGAGGCGGCCCTCGCAGCGGGTGGGCTCGAGCACGCGGTGGCGGGCGAGCTGCTCGCGAGCGAGATCGAGTTCCGCACGGGACGCTGCGAGCGCTGGGGCGATGCCTACGAGGAGCTGACTGACATCCGCGCGCGCGTGTCGAAGGTTGCGCAGAGCGAGCAGCTGCTGCTCGCCACCAGCGCGACGCATCCCTGGGCCGACTACCGCGAGCAGGAGATCGTCGACCTGCCCTACTACACGGAGCTGGTCGAGCGGCTGCAGTACGTCGCGCACCGCAACAACACCTTCGGGCTGCACGTGCACGTCGGCGTGCGCGGGGCCGACCGTGCGATCCGCGTGGCCGACGCACTGCGTGCGTACCAGCCGCTGCTGCTCGCGCTGAGCGCGTCGTCGCCGTTCCTCGACGGGCGCGACAGCGGCCTCGCATCGTCGCGCCACATGATCTTCAGCCGCAACTTCATCCGCGGCAACATCGCGCCGGTGTTCGGCACGTTCGACGGATACCTCGAGCACCTGCGGTGGCTGCGCGACGCGGGCTCGATCGGCACCGTGGGCCAGCTGTGGTGGGGAACGCGCCCGCACCTGCTCCACGGCACGGTCGAGCTGCGGATGTTCGACGGGCAGCCCGACGTTCGCGACACGCTCGCGCTGACCGCGCTCGCCGCGGGCACGATCGCCCACCTGTGCGACCTGCACGACGCGGGCGAGCTGCCGGAGCCGATCGAGTCGCACCTGATCGACGAGAACTGCTGGCGCGCCGCGCGCTGGGGAACCGCCGCGCGGTTCATCGACCTGCCGAGCTCGAAGATCGTCTGCGCTGAGGAGGCGATCGGGCGCCTGATCGGCAGCGCCCGCCAGGCCGGGCGCTCGCATGGTCTTGGGCTCGACGCAGGGCTCGATCGTGCGCAGGAGCTGCTCGACGCGGGATGCAGCGCGCTCTGGCAGCGCTCGCTCGTGGAGCAGGGCGCGACGATCCCCGAGGTGTACCGAGCCGTGGTGCACGCAACGATGTCGAGTGCCCAGGATGCCCTCGAAGCAGGGGCAGCAGTGGTGGATCCCACGCACTGATGCGGCATTGGCGCGATTGCGTCGTGGTGAACATCATCTGGTGAAGTCGTTCGCCTGACGGATCATCTTCGGAATGTCGGCGGAACGCGCGGCGTTCGTCCGACGCTTCGGGTAGGGTCCCGGCTCGTGCCGGCCATGGCTGGTGTTGCGCTGCGTGCGCGGCATCCGCCGGAAGCGGTGACTGACAACCACCAAAGCGGCGCCGGCCGGTGCCGCCAGACCAGGAGACAACGTGGACTTCTTCGCAGACCACGGCGTGGCATTCGCGCTGATCGCGGCAGCGATCGGCGTGCTGTACGGCATCGTGCAGATCGCCAGCCTCATGAAGCTGCCCGACGGCGACGACCGCATGCGCGAGATCGCGGCAGCCATCCAGGAAGGCGCATCCGCATACCTGCGCCGCCAGTACACCACCATCGCCGCAGTCGGCGTCGTCGTGGCGCTGATCGTCGGCTTCGCGATCGACTGGTACACCGCGATCGGCTTCGTGATCGGCGGCGTGCTCTCCGGTGCGGCAGGCTTCGTCGGCATGACCGTGTCGGTGCGCGTGAACGTGCGAACCGCAGAGGCCGCGAAGAAGGGTCTGGCAGCCGGCCTGTCGACCGCGTTCCGCGGCGGCGCGGTGACCGGCCTGCTCGTGGTCGGCTTCGGCCTGCTCGGCGTTGCCGGCTACTACGCGATCCTCACCAACCTGGTCGACCTCGACCTGGCGAAGGAGACCGACCTCGAGCACATCAAGAACGGCCTGATCGGCGTCGGCTTCGGCGGCTCGCTGATCAGCGTGTTCGCTCGACTCGGCGGCGGCATCTTCACCAAGG